>CAYQAQ010000016.1:0-18080 GCA_964415495.1 uncultured candidatus Brocadiaceae bacterium
TTTGGTTCAGCGGTGTACGAGGGCGGCGAGGCGTGAGCGTCCCATCTGGATCCAGCGGTGGACCGGGATTTCCCGGTCCACCGTCGGACCCAGAAGATAATCCGTATGCGGCCCCAGCGGCAGACCGTCCGACCGGTCGTTATATCCTGATGCCGGGTTGGATCTTGTTGCTCTTTGCGATTGTGGGTTGCGCGGCCGCTTTTTCGTTTCAATCCGGCGCGCCGGAAATCTGGATCCAAATCATAGTGCATGGGGTTCCGGCGGCTATCGCGGTGCTGGTGATTGCACCCGCAAACCTACGTCATGGCAAAGATCCCACGCTCACCATCATCGCGGTGGTGATCAGTATCCTTGCTATTGTAGCCACGTTGCTGCGGGTGGCTGGATTGTTGTGATGGCGGCTTCCGCGCGCGCGACGGTACGGTTGCTCGCCGCAGTGTGGTGCATGCACGGTGGAATAATGCTGTTTATTGCCGCCCTTGCCGGGCCCCTTCAGGCTCAAACTGAACAGGAGGTATGGCTGGAGGCGATGGACCTGTTGCATGCATCCTGGTTGATCGAGCCAACGCAGAAGTCTTTGGCTCTGGTGCTTGCGGGCCGCACCATCTTGGTGGCGGTGGGGATTTTCAGTCTCGTGGTGGGCATGCTGACCTGGCGCTGGCCCCAGTGGGCGCGTTGGCCTTTGCACGCCTGTGCAGTCGCACACCTAATCATGGTGCCCTGGGCGGCTTGGGTGGCTCATGATGCCGTTGCGGCCATCGTCCCGGGCGTGATGGGTCTCGTCGCCGAAGTGCTCACCGTCCTCGCGACCGAGGCCGGTCTCGTCGTCGCAATGGTGGCCACCGAGCGTCTGCATCGCCAAGAGGCGTTTACATTGCCGTCTACGAGACCACCGTCACGCGAGTGAGGGTTGTGTGTACACGACGCTGGCGATCCTGCACGGACCATGACCGACGCGCTGTTGCTAACGCCCGCTGATCCGCGCCTGGGTTTCTGGGCGCCGCAGCCGGTGGATCGCACGCGTGCGGAAGCCCGGCTCGATCGCTTTCCGCCGACAGTGGCCGGGGTACTCGCGGGCCAGATCGGACCTTTGGCGAATATCCGCTCGTCGAGCGGCTGCGCGGTCGTGGTCGACACCGATGCGCCGTGGATCGAACTGCGCTTGGATCGTTTGCGACATCATCAAATGGTGGCCCAGGCCATTGCCTGCGAAGTCGAGGACGAGACCGGCGCGCTGACCACCATGATCAGTGAGGATCTGCGCGAGCGCGACGGTGCCGTCGTCCTGCGCTTTGCCACCGGTGCCGAACGCGGGCGCGAACGACGGCAGGTGTGGTGCTGGTTACCGACCATTTCCACGGCCGCCATTGCCGGGGTCGCGCTGCCGAGTGGATCACGCGTTGAAACACCGATCCTGCCCGAGCCGCAGTGGCTCGCCTTGGGCGATTCGCTGACGCAGGGATTTTCGGTCGCAGCACCGACTCAAGCCTGGGTGCATCGCTGCGCGCGTCGGTGGCAGATGCCGGTGTGGAATCTCGGGGTCGGTGGTTTACGTATTGAGCCCGAAGCCTTCCGCTGGGCCCTCGCGGCGCGGCGATGGCCGTTGGTGACCATCGCCCTCGGCTCCAACCATGCATGGCGCGACAGCGATGCTGATATCGTAGGCGAGCGCACCGCTGCCTTAGCAGCCATTGCCGCCGCCGGTGGCCATGGCCGCGTGGTGTGGTTATTGCCGCCGTGGAAACCGTGCGAAGCCGGGCAGGGCCCGACGGAGTTTGCGGGCATTCCCCTCGATGCGGCCGCAGGCCTGCGCATTGCGCGCGTCCGCACGCAGATGCGCGCGGCGTTAGCGCCGTGGCAGGATCAGATCACGGTGGTGGAAGATCTCGGCGCGCGCGATCATCGCCTGTATCCGGATGGCCTGCATCCGCTGGCCTTGGGTGCGGCGCGCTACGCTGATCAGGTCGATGCGGCTATTCAGCGTGGCGCAACAGCACGCTGACCTCGCGTTCAGTGCCGGTGGCATCGCGGACGGTCAGCGGCACGTGGTCGCCGATTTCCAGGCCCATCATCGCGCGCAGGAAATGGACGCGGCGCTCCAAGCGTAATGCCCCCGAAGCCAACAAGAGATCGCCAGGAGCGATGCCGACGGCTTCGGCGCTGCTACCGCGATCGACGCGATCGACGCGCAGGCCGTTATCGACCTGACGAATCGTCAGCCCGTGCCAAATGGTGCCGGGAATGGTCGTGCGCCCGAGCGGCATGACGAAGGTCTGTTCGCTGCCGTCGCGTTGCACCACCACCTCAGTGGTGCAGCCCGGCGACCACGGCAGGCTCGCGCACAAGCCAATCGCCGTAGCGGGGGAAATGACGGCACGCCCAGCGATCCGCAGCAGGCGGTCGCCGACGGCGAGAACAGAATCATCGGGCACTGCTGAAACGACGACGCCATCCGCGTCCGCTTCGAGTTCGAGACCAGCGGGAATGCGCGTGTGGTGGACATAGCCGCCTTCGGCGGCGGCGAGGCGAGGAATGAACAAGGCCAATTGCGGACTCGCGATGGCCAAGCCGACACCGCTGTTGATGCGCATACCCGTGGTGGTGCGAATCTGGCCGTTAATGCCGAGTAAACGGCCCTCGCGGTCGAAACTCGGACCACCGGAATTACCGGGATTCACGGGTGCATCGACCTGAATGGCGTCGGCGTAGTCCTCGCGCACGATGCGCCCGGTTGAGAGCACGCCCCGACTCAAAGTCGGCGTCGAATCGACATCGCCAAGGCCGAAGGGATTGCCAACGGCGTAGACCTCGATGCCGGGGCGAATCGCTTCGGCGGGTGCTAACGGCACGCTCGGAAACGGACCCGGATGCGGTTCCATGCTGCCGGCCACTTCGCGCATGATGCGCAGCACGGCGATGTCACCGACCGGATCGGTGCCAAGCAAAGCGGCCGGATGGCTGCGGCCATTGGCGAAGCGCACCGACAGTCGGTGGCGGCTTTCGAACATGATCACGTGATGGTTGGTTACCACCAATCCGCTGGGGTCGACGACCACGCCACTGCCGCTACCAACAAAAGTGTAGGCCGCTAACAGACGGGCGGCGACCAAGCGATCGGCGGCGGCATCGTGAACGATCGGCTCGGTTGACGCGTCGGCAGCCGGTACACCGACGCTCAGCAGCGCCCAGAGCATACTGCCGCTCAGTCGCAAAGTGAAAGCGTACCGGCGCTTAATCATCACCAAACGCGCGCAATTCCACATTGAGCCGCACGTCCTCGCCATCGCGTTGCAACCGCAAGGTGACGGTGTCGCCAGCGCGTCGGCGCACCAGCAGTCGGGTGATGTCGGTCAGGTCCCGGATCGTCTCGCCATCGATGGCCTGCAGCACATCGCCGACGGCAACGCCCGCGGCTTCAGCTCCGGCACCCGCAACCAAGCGCGTGACGCGCAGGGACTGGGGATCAAAACTGACGCCCAGGCCGATCAGGCGACTGCGCGTGATCGAGGTGCCTTCGCTCAAGCCCGGCAGAGCGCGGCGAATGGAGCCCGCATCGACGAAAGGGGCGACCCCAGAATTGATGAACCACGGTTGCTCGACCATCGGCCCCAAGAACACGGTCAAACCAACGACATCGCCATGGCGATCGATCACGGGGCCGCCGAGGTTGCCGTAATTGGCCATGGCATCGGTCTGATGCAGCACGAACTCGCCCTGTGAGCGACGCCGCTCGGTCGCAGACACCACCCCAGTGGTGAGCGTGTGCCCAGCGCCGAGGCGATGGCGGCCAATCACGCCGATGGCGTCGCCGGCAGCAAGATCGCCGCGCTCACTCAAGGGCGCGATCGGCATCGGCAGACGACGCGTGGTGCGCAGCAGGGCCAGATCAAGCGGACGGTGCACCGCGACCACTTCGCAATCGACCGGCCCGACTTCCGTCAGCACACGACCGCGCACCGGGCTGCCGTGCAGATTGCTGGCGGCGGTCAGGAGCAGGTCTTCACCGACGACCAGCGCGCTGACCGGCTGATCGGTGTAGAACACCTGCTGCTGGTGATAATAGCGATTCCATTCCTGCTGCAGGCGTTCGCGCAGATAGGGCGGGATCTCGTCCGTGATCGGACGTGGACGCGGACTGGCGGGCGGATTGCCGGGTCCGCTCGGGCGCTCGAAGTAAACGAGAGCGACACTCGCGGCGATGCTGGTAGCGTGTTCGGCGAGTTGGCGTTCCATGCCCCGCCCACCGTCGGGAACGGTGGTCGGACCCGGCAGATCGAGATCCGCTGCGATCAGGTGAATCGGAATGGCGGTGCCGAGGCGACGCTCACGCGTTTGCGCCAGCGTCACCAAAGCAACCAGATTGCCAGCGTCGTCGAGCAACGCGCCGCCTTGGTTGCCATCATTGATGGCGGCATCGCTTTCGATGACCGCGCCGCGATAGGTGCCCATGATCCGGCCACCGCGTCCGCGCACGACCGGACTGTCGGTCGGCAACGTATAGAGGCCGCTGACAATACCGCGGCTGATCGCAACCACGCCGTCCTGTTCGAGAATGCCGTAGGAATTGCCCGCTGACCACACGACATCGCCCAGACGCAGGCGCGCGCTATCGGCAAAGGTCAGCGGGGTGGGCTGGTCAGCACCGCTGCTGGTGGGAAAGGAGAGCAGCACCGCGCCGGTAGCTTCGCCGCGCCGCACCACGGTGGCGGTGACCAAGCGGCCAGCGATCAGCAGGGGGACTGCTGCGTCGTCGCTAGGCAAGGCCTCAATCAGGGTCAATGCCTGCCCGGGGGCGATAATCACCGCTGCGCCGCCGCAGCCGAAGCCGTATTGCTGGAGGCCGTCCGGGTGCGGAATGGCCACCACCCCGGTCGGTGCCTCCAGCGCCGCCGCTCCGGGCGTGCTGATGGCGAGGGCTCCGACAACCGCTGCCAAAAAGATGGGTAAGCGCATGGTCACGTATCAACATACCCCAGGAGGCGGGTCGATGGCAAGGGCTGAATGGGGCAGCGTTCATCAGTGCCATCGGCACCGGGTAGGCGTGGGCCAAAACTTACCGATCTGGTATCTCGTGGTTGGCCATTGTGCCTGCGACCGCAAACCAAGGATCCCGCCATGCCGCGAACCCTGGTCGGAATGAGTGGTGGCGTCGACTCCAGTTTGGTGGCGGCGCTCGTGCGTGAGCGTGGCGACGAAGTCGTCGGCGTGACCATGAAACTGTGGCCGTGCGCTGAAATCGACGGCGGTTTCACGCGCGAAGACGCCTGCTGTTCGCCGACCGAGACCATCGATGCGCGCGCCGTCGCGGTTGGTATTGGCGTGCGCCATTACGTGGTCGATTTCGAGGAGGGCTTCCGCCGTGGCGTCGTCGACGGTTTTGTTGCCGCCTATCGGCGCGGTGAGACCCCGAACCCGTGCGTGCGCTGCAATGAGACGGTCAAGTTCGGTCATCTGTGGGAGTACGCGCGCAGTGTCGGTGCCGAACGCGTCGCTACCGGGCATTACGCGCGCACCGTGCAGGCCCTCGATCGCTGGCTGCTGCGGCGCAGCGAAGACCGCGACAAGGATCAGACGTACTTTTTGTTTTCGCTGACGCAGGACCAATTGGCCAAAGCCGATTTTCCGCTCGGCGGCATGACCAAGCCCGCCGTGCGCGCTGCGGCGCGTAGCCGTAACATCATCACCGCCGACAAAAGCGAGAGCCAAGACATCTGCTTTATCGGCGACGATGGTGTGGCCGGATTTCTCAAGCGCGAAGCGCCCGACGCCTTTCAGCCCGGCATTATTCGCCATCAGGACGGCCGCGTGCTCGGCGAGCATCAAGGCTTGGCCGGGTATACGCTGGGCCAACGCAAAGGCCTCGGCGTCGCGTGGACGGAACCGCTGTTCGTCATCGGCGTCGATGTTGCGCGCAATGAATTGATTCTCGGCGCGCGCGAGGCGTTGCTCACCACCACGCTCGATCTGCGCGATGTGACCTGGCATCCCGGCGATCTGCCCGCAGCGGGTGTCGACGTTCTGGTGCGCCTGCGCCATCGCGGCACGCCGATCCCGGTGCGCATCACCCCGGCCGAGATCCCCGCGCGCGAAGGTCGCCCCGGTGCTCGTCTGCATTTCCACACGCCGCAGCAGCGCAGCGCCGCTGGCCAAGCTGCAGTGCTCTATGATGAAGCGGACGAACTGTGCTTCGGCGGCGGCTGGGTGGCCTAAAGTACAGCCTCTGGGCAGTGAAGACCAGCGCGCGAGTTTTCAATCAGCGACATCCGGATAACAATGGCCGAAACACCGCGGGCAGAACGTGTGCGAGACATTGGTCGGTCGTTGCGCGATCACCTCCGGCATCCAATCCCAGCGGTCGGGAGCCAGGAAATTACGCACCTTGCGGCAATGACAACATTGGATGACGAAGCCCTCGGGTGAGCAATGCGTTCCGGACAACGCCTGCTGGTCGCAGATCGGAATCGGCTCTTCAATGGTCAGATGGTGCGCGATGATCAGGGCTTTACCGCCCACCGAGGCATAGGCCGAGAGCAAGAATTGCCGCCGCTGCGACGGGGACGAACACTCGTAGCGCTGATGGAAGGCGTTCTGATCCGTCAGCACCCGGGCATAGACTTCGGCATAGAAGGCCCGCGCTGGTTCGCTGAATGCCGCCAAAATGTCACTGCCCAGACCAAAACGCAGCTCGATGTCGGGCAAGCCGTTGGCGGTGACGAAGGCGACATAGGCCCGATTTTACGCCCGGATGATCAGATCAGGATCGACGATCAACATCACATCATCGCTGGCGATTCGGTGTTTGTGCTGCTGGCCGGTGCTTCGGGTAAGCTCGGCATTGGGAATGGCACGGTTGAGGTCTTTCGTGCCGACCCCGGCGCTGCGGTTGGTCGAATGCTCCGCGATCCGGCCTTCAGCAAGGTCGGACTCATGGACATGGTCGAGAGCTTGCGCGCCTTCCGCCGGACCTATGGCGAATATGTGGTGATCATCGAAGAGGATCACGCCGCCAAGAATCTGATGTACCGCTGGCGGGCTCCCTGACCGGCACCTGACGGTGTCGTGATGGTGCGGTAAGCGGTGGAATGTCAGCGAATTGCACCTTGCATTGCGGGGTAATGAAGGAAAGACCATCGCCCCATGGCTCAACTGGTTTCCGCTCTGATGGCTGCGGTGGTTTGGTCCGTTGCAGCAGTGGGTGGCTTGTCGCTGATGGCCGCCGAAGTGGTGGGCGACGCTGCGCCAGCCGCAGCAGCAGACCCGCCGGCCATCCTGGCCGGCCCCGCCCTGACCTTGGCTGAGGTGATTGCGCGCGCGATCACCAATGCCCGCAGCCGTATCGCCGCTGACCGCACGCAGGCCGAGCGTCTGCGCCTGGCCGTCGCCCGCGGCCTGCTGTTGCCGCGGGTCGACGGCTTCGCGACCTACGAGCACAGCCGCGACTATGCGCCGGCCTCGGGCGTCGGCAGCGCGCGGGGACCTGATGATGAATGGCGCGTAGGGGTGCGACTTGAGCAACCGCTCTTCGATTTTTCGGCGCGGCGGCTGTATGATCGCGCGGTCGCCCGCGTCGATGAACTCGATGCACAACGGCTGCAAGTAGAAGAGAGCCAAGCGCTTCTCGCCGCCGAGGCGTGGGTGGATCTCGCACGCGCCACCGCGTTGGTCGACGCTCGGGCCGACGATCGGGATCTTGCCAATCGCTTCGCCGAATTGGCACAGTTGCAAGTTGATGCCGGCGTGGCCGAGCCCCTGGATGCGCTGCGTGCCGCGACCACCCGTTCCGAAGCGGAAGGTATCTATCTGCAGGCCGTCCAGCTGCAGCGCCGCGCTGCGGTCCAGGTGCTGCGGGCGATTGATCAGCCGCAGTCTGGCGTGCTGCCGCGTCCCCAGGGCGACCTGCCTGCGCCGCCGGAACCCTTGGCCGACATGAGCGAGCTGATGCGTGAAGCAGTGGCGTCACGTCCGGAAATGGCCGAATCCGCTGCCGCTTTGGCCGCCGTCGAAGCCGAGCTGGCCGCCATTCGCCAGGCGCGTTTGCCGCGCGTGGCATTGGTCGGTGAAGCCGGCGTACGCGGTTCTGAGCTCGAGGATACCGGCGAAACCTGGAGGGTCGGCCTCGATCTGCGCGTGCCGATCGTCGATGGATTCTCCTTCGGCTCGCGCGTCGACGCCACCCGTCTGGATGTGCTGCGTTTGCGTCTGCAACGCGATGACACGCTGGCGGCGATTGCGGCGGCGGTGCAGACCTCGGTGCATGATCTGGCGTCGACAGTCAGCCGTGCAGCGGTGGCGGCGCAAGGTTTGGAGCTGGGGCGCGAGGAATTGCGTCTGGCCGAAGAGCGTTTTCGCGTGGGGGTTGCCTCCAATTTGGAATTGGTCACGGCTCAGCGTGCCTTGGCCCGTGCTCGTGGCGACGATATCGCCGCCCGTCATGACCGTGCTTTGGCGGCGGTGCGTCTGGCTGCTTCCCTGGGCCGTCTGCGCGAGTGGCGTTAAACGTGCCGCATCCCCGCTTTCCTGGTGAGGCCCTGTCATGATCCGACTGATTATCGCGCTTGTTCTGCTGCTCGTTGGGGGCGTGGGAACGTGGCTGATTTTGCGCAGCGGTGGTGACGGAGGTGGTCGGCCGCCCTCGACGCCACGCGTCGAACTGACGACGGCCGAGTTGGCCGAGGTCCTCGATAGCGTGATGCTGCCGGCGCGGCTGCGCGCGGCCCAGGCGATTAGCCTGAGTAGCGAAATAGCCGGAGTGGTGGTCGAACTGGCGGTGGATGAAGGCGCGCGCGTCGCCGCTGGCGATCTCATTGCCCGACTGGATGAAGCCCTGCCGCAAGCGGCAGGGCGCGAGGCCGAAGTGGCTCTCGCCGATGCGGAACGCGAACTCGCCCTTGCCCGCATCCTGCAAGAACGCCAGATCGGTCCGGCCGAACGCATTCTGCAGCTCGAAGCCCGGGTGGCATCGGCCACGGCGCGTGCCGATGCCGCGCGCGCCACCTTGGCCAAATCGCGCATCCTGGCACCTTTTGCGGGGCGACTGGGCCTGCGGCGCGTCGATGCGGGGGCGTGGGTGGCTCCCGGTGCGCCGATCATCGAGCTGACCCGCCTCGATCCGATCGAATTGATCGTCGCGGTGCCGTCGGTTCACCTCGCACGTCTGCGCGTCGGTCAAGATGTGACCGCAACTGCACCGGCATTCGGTGACCGTACCTTCACCGGCACTGTGCGCGTCATTGACGCGCGCGTCGATCCGGCGACCGCGACCGTGACCTGTGTCGCGGAATTTGCGAATCCGGAGGAAATCCTGCGCCCCGGACTCATCGTCGACGCGCGTCTCGTGCTGGATCGCCGCCAAGGCGTGCGCGTCGCGGAAGCCGCGATCGAATTGCGCGGCGATACCAGCGTGGTGTATGTCGTTAGCGATGATACCGCGCGCCGCCGCCCCGTGGTGCTGGGTGCGCGCGGTCCGGGATGGGTCGAAATTCGCGAGGGCCTGGAAGCTGGTGAGCAGGTGGTGGTGCGTGGTTTGCAATCGCTCTTCATGCCGGAATCAGCGGTCATCATCAACCCAGGTTCTTGAGGGAGCCGACCATGCTGCTCTCCAGCATTGCCATTCGCCGTCCGGTCCTGGCCGTTGTCGTCAACTTGCTGCTGCTGGTGCTGGGCATCGGTGCCCTGACCTCGATGGCGGTGCGCCAGTATCCGGATGTCGACCAGCCGCAGATCGCGATTTCGACCACCTACTTTGGCGCGTCATCAGCGGTGGTCGAAAACACCATCACCAAACGCATTGAAGAGGGCGTCGCCGGTATTGAAGGCATCACCTTGGTGCGTTCGACGTCCTTTGATGAAATATCGCAGGTGAATCTGGAGTTCTTGCTCGCGCGCGACATTGACTTTGCGGCGGCTGACGTGCGCGATCAAATCGCACGCATCCGGCGCCTGCTGCCGGATGAAGCGGAAGATCCCGTTGTTACCAAGACCTCGACCGATGCGCGACCGGTGTTGTGGATCACGATGCGCTCGGACGAGCGCGATCGCTTGGGCTTGACTGACTACGCGCGACGCAACCTGGTCGACGGCTTATCCGTGGTGCCGGGCGTGGCACGGGTCTTCATCGGTGGCGAACAACGGTACGCCATGCGTATCTGGCTGCGGACCGAACAGCTGGCGCTGTATGATCTGACGGCGGCCGACATCGCCAATCGGCTTCGGGTAGAAAATATCGAGATTCCGGCCGGCCGCATTGAATCACAGGATCGCGAATGGGTGATCCGCGCGGCGACCCGGTTTCCGGATGAAGCCACCTTCGCCAGTATGGTGGTGGCCGTGCGCAACGGGGCCCAGATTACGCTGGGCGAGGTCGCCCGCATCGAGATCGGTAGCGAGAATTACCGTGCCAATTTATCCTTCGATGGCATTCCCGGCATCGGTCTCGGCATCGTGCGCCAATCGACCAGCAATCTCATTGAGATGATTGACGGCGTGCGCGCCCAGCTGGCCCAAATCGAAGTCGGTCTGCCGGCCGATATCGAATTGCGTGTCGCGTATGACGAATCGGTCTTCGTGCGTGCCTCCCTGTCCGAGGTGATCAAGACCTTGATCATAGCTGCGATTCTGGTGGTCCTGGTGATTTTGGTCTTCCTGCAGAATCTGCGCGCGACGCTGGTGCCGATGATCGCGATACCCGTGTCGATTGTCGGGACGTTCCTGGTGATGGGGGCGCTCGGTTTCAGCATCAACGTGCTGACGTTGCTCGCCTTGGTCCTTGCCATCGGCATCGTCGTCGACGACGCCATCGTGGTGATGGAAAATGCCTTCCGCCGCATCGAGTTGGGCGAACCGCGCCTGTTGGCCGCCGATCGCGGCACGCACGAAGTCGGTTTCGCTATCATCGCCACCACCATGGTGCTGGTCGCGGTGTTCGTACCGGTGGCCTTCATGTCCGGATCGACCGGCCGCTTATTCCGCGAGTTCGGCATCACCATGGCAGCAGCGGTGTGCTTCTCTTCTTTCGTCGCCTTGACCGCGTCGGCGATGCTGTGCAGCCGTGTGCTACCGAAAAAGGTCGATGCCGGGCGACTCGCGCGCGCGGTGAGTCGCGTCATCGATTATCCGACGTCGCTCTACAGTCGTCTCCTGCCGCATCTGGTGACGGCGCGGTGGACGGTGGTGGCTGGTGCCGTCGCGGTCGCGGCGTTGGGCATCGCGCTGATGGTGCGTACGCCCGAGGAGCTGGCACCGCCGGAAGATCGTGGCATCGCCTTCGTCCAGATGACGGCACCCGAAGGGGCGACGATCGAGTATACCATCGAACAGGTGCGCCTCATCGAGGCCCAACTGGCGCCCTACATGGGCGAGGACGGCCCCTTGGAGCGCGTCATCGCCATCGTGCCGTCCTTCGGTGGCGGGAGCACCGCCAATTCCGCCTCCATGGTCTTGCGGCTCAAAGATTGGGCCGCCCGCGACCAATCGACCCAGGCCCTGATTGGCGAATTGCTGCCTAAAGTCACTGGGTTGCCGGGAGCCCGCGGCTTCATTTTCAGCCCCGGCGGCTTCGGCGCGCGTGGCGGTCAGCCGGTGGCCTTCGCCATCGGGGGCGATGATTACGCTCAGGTCCAGGAGTGGGCCACGCTGGTGGTCGAGCGTGCGCGTGCGCATGACAGCATGGTCAACGTGCGCGATGACACCGACCTGACCAAGCCGCAATTGGAACTGGCGCTCGACCGGCGTCGGGCAGCCGAACTCGGTGTGTCGGCTCAGGATGTCGCTGACGCGCTGCAGATTCTGCTGGGTTCGGCGCGGGTGACGAAATTCGATCGCCAGGGTGAGCAGTACGAAGTCATCGTACAGGGTGAGGATGCTTCGCGCACGTCGCCCGGCGATCTCACCGGCATTTTCGTGCGTAGCCACAGCGGTGGTCTTGTGCAGTTGGCGGAAGTAGTCACGACCCGCGAGGTGGGCATCGCCAGGAACCTCCCGCGTATCGACCGTCGTGCCGCGGTGACGATCACCGCCACGCCTGCGCCCGGGTACACCATCGGTCAAGCCCTCGATGCCCTCGATGCGATTGCGCGTGAGGTGCTTCCGGGCGAAGCCACCGTCACTTATCTCGATCAATCGCGTGACTTCCGCGAAAGCAGCGCGGGCATGTTCTTCACCTTCGGCCTCGCGCTGGTGGTGGTGTTCCTGGTCCTGGCGGCGCAATTCGAAAGCTGGATTCATCCGCTGATCATCATGCTCACGGTGCCGCTGGGGCTGATCGGCGTCTTTGGTTCGTTGAACGTCGCCGGCATGTCGAACAACCTCTACGCCCAGATCGGCATGGTCATGCTGGTCGGACTGATGGCGAAGAATGGCATTTTGATGATCGAGTTCGCGAATCAGCTGCGCGATCGCGGGCGTGATGTGGTTACGGCCATCATCGAGGCGGCCAAATTGCGCCTGCGACCGATCTTGATGACCTCGATCTCGACCATCGCCGGCGCGGTGCCGCTGATGCTCGCTGGTGGGGCGGGGGCGGAAGGCCGTCAGGTCATCGGCACCGTGGTTGCCGGCGGCTTCGGGGTCGCCACGGCTCTGATTCTGATCGTCATCCCTGCATTCTATGCCATTTTGGCTCCCTATGCGAAACCCGCCGGGACCATCGCCCGCCGTCTGGACGCGCTCGACCACGACCATCCGCGCACGGACTGAGGGCAGCTCTTCTTTTGCCTTCCGGCCTGGCATTGCCACGCTGCTCGGCATGAACCGTACGAAAAAACAGGGCGCCGGCTGTGCGGTGCTTTTCATCTTGCCGTTTGTCCTCATTGGTGCGGCGATCTTCGTTGGCATGGGCTTGCGTCCGATGTGGCAGGCGCAAGCGGCCCAGCGCTGGATCGAGGTTCCCTGCACCATTGAATACGTCGAGCTGAAATCGAGCCGTGATAGTGACGGCGATACCACCTATCGCATCGACGTGCTCTACCGCTATCGCTACGATGGTACCGACTATATCAGCGACCGTTATGATTTCAGCTTCGGATCGACCAATGTCGGTGTCGACGGCATGCGCGAGGCCGTGTCCGCGCTCAATAAGCAGAAAAGCCGCGTCTGCTGGGTCGATCCACAGGATCCGACTTCTGCCGTTTTGGAACGAAGGATGGGAAGCTTTGCGTGGTTCGGCCTGATTTTCGGGGCCGTCTTCGCGGGTTTACCCTTGCTCGCGATGATCTTCATCGTGCGTGGAGCAGCGCGAGCACGGCGGCGTGCCGCGCTTGGCGAGCGCGATCCGCTAAGCGTGGGGCCTACCGCACGTAAGACGCCTGCTGTGGTGCCCGTTCCAGGGGATGGGGGCCCCATCCGCTTGGCGGCGCGCGGCAATACGGTTGGCGGCGTCGTCGCCTTGGCCGTCTTCGCTGCCTTTTGGAATGGTCTCAGCTGGTTCATGTTCACCCAGGTTGATGACACGGTCGCCCGGGTATTCATCGGCATCTTTCTGGTGATTGGGGCCGTCTTGGCATTGGCATTCTTGCATCAATTCTTGGCCCTCTTCAACCCGGTACCCGCGTTCGAACTCGATCGCGGACTCTTGCGGCCAGGCAGTAGCAATGTCTTGCGCTGGACCTGGCATGGGAATGCCCGACGCATCCTCAAACTGGAGATCCGCTTGGTAGGTCGGGAAGAAGCCGACTATCGACGCGGCACGGATAATCGCACGGACCGCCATGAATTCTTCAATGAGCTCATCTATGAAAGCATGGAAGCGGAGTTGACCGGTACAGCACCGTTGCGGATCCCGACGACGGCTATCCCGACGCTGCAGGCAGCGCATAACCGGGTCATTTGGGCGATTCATGTGAAGGGCGACATCCCCCGCTTTCCTGATGTGAATCGCGAATTCGCCCTCGCTGTGCTGTCGCCCGAGAATGGTCCGCTGCCCGAAGGGCATGAGGCTCCGGTGTCTGACGCGATTCATCTCAAGACCGGGCGAACCGTGTATCGGCCCGGCGATAGCGTGGCGGGTAGCCTGCGCTGGGAACTGGGCGAAGCTCGCAAGCGGTTGGCCCTGCGCTTGTTCTGGTATACCGCTGGCATCGGCACCGTGGATGTCGGGGTGGTCGATGAATGGGTGCTCGAGACGCCAGATCTGCAGGGTGAACAGGTGTTTTCGCTGCGGGTTCCCGAGGCCGTACCGGTCAGTATGGCCAGCAAGCTGGTGGCGGTGTTATGGGCCCTGGAATTGGTAGCCGAACCCGGTGGTGCCTTGGAGCGCATCGAATTGACCGTCGCACCGCGGGGTGAGGTGTTGCGCGCACCATGATTGCTGCGCACGAGAACCCCTTCCGCAGCGTACGCGTCGAGGCCTTGGCGTTTCGCTTCGCTCCCGGCGAAAGCCTCGCCAGCGTGCTGGTACAGTGGGCAACGCTGGGTAAGCGCGGCGTTTTGGTGGGCGCCAAGGGGAGCGGCAAAACCACCCTGTTGGAAACGTTAGCCGCTGCCCTGACGGCAGGTGCACAGTCGGTGTGCTGGCTGCGCCTGCGCCGAGAACCCGCTGAGACGCGGGCGCGGGTCGCCGCATTCCTGACCCAGGACGTGACCGCAGCCGTGGTGTGCTTGGACGGCCTCGAACAGCTCGGACTGTGGGCCTGGTGGCGGGTGCGCCGGCACCTGCGGCATGCGGCTGGGCTGATCGCCACCAGTCATGCGCCGGGTCGGCTGCCGACCTTGCGCCAGCATGCTACCTCACCCGCCTTGTTGCGGGATCTCATTCAGGAGTTGGCCGGTCAGGAATGGCCGGATAGTGACCAGCTGTGGCGGGATCAGGGCGGTGACCTCCGCCAGTGCCTGGCGGCGTTCTATCGTGCTGCTGGGCTCTGCATCGACTCGCGAAAACCAACCGCTAGTCTTGAGCACCATGGCTAACGCCCCACCGTCATCACTTTCCCAGCCGCGTACGGTGCGTAGTCGTTTGACGCAGCCGAAAGCGGTGATGGTGCTGCTGCCATTGCTGGTTGCTGCGGCCGGCGGGATCACCGGCTGGATCGGCTATCGCAATGTGGAGGCTTCGGCCCGGGCCATGGTTGAAAGCCGCGTTGTCGAAGCGGCGCAGCAGGTGAAAAGCCACTGCATCATCCTCGCCAACGAGGCAACCGTCCTGGCACAGCATTTCGCCCATGTGGTGACGATCATGGGTGCCCGGCGAGAGATGGAGGAGTGGGGTTCGATCTTGGTCCATTGCTTTGCTGCTCGACCGGCATTGACGTGGCTGTCCGTGTCCTATCCCGACGGCACCTTCATCGGGATGAACAAAGAAAAGGACACGCTCGAATTCACCATTCAAGATCAGGTCGAGAGCGGCCGTAGGCGTGCTTGGCATTGGCAGGCAGGCGTCCTGATGCCCGCCGGCACCCGCACCCATACTGGCTACGATCCGCGTCAGCGTCCGTTCTATCGATTGGCGACAGAGCGTCGCGTGCCGGCGTGGACGGCCCCGTATCGATTCTTCGCCAGCGGCTTTGCGGGTGTGTCCTTGGCCTACCCGGTGTATGGGGCGGACGATGAGCTGATCGCGGTGGTGACCGTGGATTATACGACCGCCGGTATTTCCGAAGTGATGCAGCGATTGGCGGGCAGTCTTGGCGATCGACTGCTGGTACATGACGCTGGTAGGACCGTGGTCGCCTCGGCCGGGCTGGCCGATGTCGAGGCCACCGTCGCAGCTGCCGATCTGCTGGCTTTGGACGACTTGCGCGATCAGCTCGCCAGCGCGTATTCTCGTGAGCCCGGAACGACGGGTTCGCGCCGCACCCGTGATGGTCGCGAAGTATATGTCGCCAGTGAGTCCATCGACGCCAGCGGACTGCAATGGCAGATCGCGGTGGTCAGCGATTTGGGACCACGCTTGGCATTTGCGAATGCGTATCTGCTGCGTTCGGTACTGCTCACCGGACTGGTGGTGCTGGTGGCGGGCGGCCTCGCGGCCTTGTACGCCAGCCACCTGGTGCGCATGCGTGGCTTGGTGCGTCAAGCCCGTGCGGTGGCAGCCGAAGCCCAGGCCGAAGCCGCTGAATTCGGCAGCTATGTGCTCGAGAAGAAACTCGGCGCCGGCGGCATGGGCGAAGTATGGCGCGCGCGCCATCGCCTGCTTGCCCGTCCAGCGGCGCTGAAGTTGATTAAGCGGAGCGAGGACCGCGAAAACGATGACGCCGCCACCGCGCGCTTTGAGCAAGAGGCGCGCATCACCGCGTCGCTCACCTCGCAGCACACCGTGACGGTGTTCGACTTCGGCATTCTCGATGACGGCACCTGCTATTTCGTGATGGAATTGCTCGACGGTGATGACCTCGATGGGTTCCTCAAGCAGAACCGCCGGCTGCCACCGGAAGCCGTGATCGAGATCCTGCTGCAAGTCTGCGATTCGCTGCATGAAGCCCACGAAGCGGGCCTGGTCCATCGCGATCTCAAACCAGCCAATATTTTCATCGCCCGCATGGGCTGCGACGACCATGTGGTCAAGGTCCTCGATTTTGGTCTCGTCGCGCTCGCTGGTAAGCGACGCGCCGACGAGGGCCGTGGCGAACGTCTGACCATGGCCGGCTTCGTGCAAGGCACGCCGGGTTTCATGGCCCCTGAGCAAATACGCGATGAGCCCTTGGATCGTCGCAGTGATGTTTATGCCCTCGGCTGCGTCGCTTTTTGGCTGCTGACCGGTCGGGGCGTCTTCGTCGCATCGAACCTGATGGACGAGCTTCGCCAACACCTCGACCAGGATCCGCCTGCGCCGTCCACGGTCGCAAGTCAGCCGATCCCGCCGGCGCTGGATGCAATCATCCACGCCTGTTTGGCGCGCGACCCGGCGCACAGGCCGGCCAGTGCCCAAGAACTCGCCAACCGCCTACGCTCTTGTGGGGTCGCACCGGCTTTTCCGGCGGCCTTGTGGGGCCCGCGCGCAAATACCCAGTCGGGCACGGCGACTGCCGCTGCGGTGCAACTGCGCGTCAAAGGCCGCCGGCCGGGCCGCTGAAATATCCGGAGATTTACCACAGAAGACACGCCATCGGGTTACTCGGTCAGACGACGTAACGTGAAGGCTCCGCGCTCAATCACCGTGCCATCGAGCGTGCGCGTTGCGATGCCTCGGACGGTGCCGTCGTTCTGCACGGTGCCGATCACCTGAACGATCTCGAGGCCAAGGTCGGAAATGTCCTCGTGTATGGTCAAAACCCTTTATGCCGCAATCCTCCGATAATGCCGCAGAATTCCACCCAATTGTGTATCGCAGATGACCTGGCCATCGGTCGTGGCGGTTTCCTCGTCCTTCGCGGGTGGTTCGATGATGGCGCCATCCAGCCCTTGGTGCGGTCTTTCACAAGGGTAGTGCGCCAGATATTCCTGGATGGCGTGGCGCATGCCGATCTCACCGAAGGGGATGATGCGACGCAGGCATTCCCGTTTCAGGGATCCGAAAAAGCGCTCTATGACGGCATTGCAGTTGGGCGATTGCGGTGGGGTGCGGATGGGGCGCACACCAGCGTTCGTCAGGATGCTGCGGAATCGTTCACTGAACGAGCCGTCACGGTCCATGATGCAGAAGCGTCGTCGGCTGAGGAAGCCATCGAAGCCATCGGTCAGGTTCCGAGCCATCTGGGCCATCCAGTCGCCGGTGGGCTGGGTGGTGATACCGACCAGATGGACGCGGCGGGTGTCGTGGTGGATGGCGAACAAGGCATAGCGGGTGGTCAGCGAGCCATCGCGCTCCAGGGTCTCGGCCGTGGTGAAATTGATGGCCGCGATCTGATCGGCGTGGGCTTCCAGGAACGTCGCCCAATCGTTGTCGTGGTCGAGGAGGGGTTGCGGATCAATGCCGTGGGCGCGCAGGATGCGGCGCACGGTACTGGCCGGATGGTGTGTCCGAGATGACGCAGGGCAATAATGCCAGGCGATCCCATGCCGGGATTCTCCTGCGCGATGCGCACCGCCAGGGCAGCGATGTGCGGATCGGTGGGTGGTCGGCCCGGTTTTCCCGTTGGCGGATGCGTCCACTTCGAAGCGACCAACTGCCGATACCTCTCGGTCACCAACAAAAACCCCCTGACAACACA
>CAYQAQ010000017.1:0-17363 GCA_964415495.1 uncultured candidatus Brocadiaceae bacterium
TTGGCACCTGCGGTGCTGACTTTCCGCGTGATGAAAAAAACGCGCTCCGTCCTCCAGCGCGCCGGCCTCAATCGCGTACGGCATGGCCGACCTTACCAAGGTTGTGGAGATCATCGCGGTAAATTTCACCTAGGTTTGTCTAGGAAATAAACTCGTGTGCGTCAGAGGAGAAATTCGTTCGGCCAAGGCGACCGATGCGGAGGTGGACCAGGGGTCCATGCCGCCGAGGCCAAAGTTTACCCAGACCTGGTCGGGGCAGGCCCAGCGAGTTTCTCCTCAGGTTTGCACGCATGATGGGTTTATTTCCCAGACACACCCTTGCGCTTCGCGCCCTTCTTCTCGGGTCCGCTTGAAAAACCGACCAAGCTCATCGCCGAGGGCCGCGATCTCTTCATGCGCAACTGCATGACCTGCCACGAGGGCCCGGGCGGGGTGGGGGGCAACCTTTCCCGCCGCCCCTTCATGATCCTTCAGATGCATGCGCGCCACAACGTGCCCTACCTTCGCCAGTTCGTCGCCAATCCGAAATCCGTGATGCCCGAGACCATCATGCCCGCGCATCCGCAGTTCCAGGACCGCGACTACTACGCGCTCATCGCCTTCCTCCGCGCCCTTCCGCCCGCTCCGCCCCCTTCGCCATGAAACCAAACAAACTCGTCCTCACCCTCCTCGCCCTTGCCTGCCTTGCCGTCTCGCCTCTCGCGCGCGCCGCCACCGTAACGGAAGACGCGCTTACCTTCGCCATCGAAAAACACCCGCTCGACCAGCAAGGTCCTCAGGTCATCGACCTCAAGGTCCGCATGGACTACAAACTCGACATCGGCCCCAAGGAATACCCCGACTTCGAGGAGGTTTACCGAAAGCTCATCGTCTGGATGAAGGAGTATCCCGACAAGACCGCCTACTGGGAGCCCTTCAACCGCGACATCGCCAAGAAAGTCCTCGAAGCCTATCCCACCGTCGTGAGCGTGCGGCTCGAACTCTACGTCCACCCCACCTTCGGCATCCAATATGCCCACTCCAGCATCGTCACGGTGAAGCGTTGACCGGCCCGCGAATTGCTTGCGGTCGCGGCATGTTTTCTCCGCGTCAATTCGCCGCCCTCTTTGCGTCGTGCGCCGCGCTGCTCTTCGTCTGCGGCTGCACGACTTCGTCGGTTCTCGCTCCGGATAAAGCCATCGCCCGCGCCGCCGCCGAACCGACCGGCATCGAGACGGTCATTCGGCTCACGGTCAAAAATACCAATCCGGGCGTCGGCGCGGAAAAGGGCGGTTTTTATCTCAATTCCGAAACCGACTACCGCGATCCTCGTAGCCTCAACATCATCGTCTCCCCCGCCGCCGCCGCCGAGTTCGCCGCCGCGGGGGTCATCGACCATCGCACCGCCTTTTTAGACCGCGAGATTCTGGTCAACGGCATCGTCCGCCGCACCCGTATCGATTTTGTGGACGAGCTCGGACGCCCAATCGGTCGTCATTATTTCCAAACCCAGCTCGCCGTCTCCTCGTCCCGTCAAATCGCTTGGGCGGAGTCCGGGGTCATACCCGCTCGACGCCCGGTTATCGACACCGCCCGCGCCAAGCCGCTGGACTATCTGGAAAACGACCCGGTCAACCCGCTCCGCGCGCTCTATATTTATGAGCTGCAAAGACGCATCGACACGCTTTTCAGCCGGGAGCTGTTCGCCGCCTATTATGGCTCGGGCCTTAACGTGCCGCCCGGCCGCCGTATCCGTTTTATGGTGACGGTTCTGGCCGACGGCCGCATCGCCGCCGACATGGACGAGATTAAAAGCCAGCTCAGGCGCGAACCCGAACTCGCCTTCGTCGTTCTGCGCGTGCTTATGAAGATCACCGCGGATCCACGGCCTTTTCCCGCCGCCTTGATCGACTCCGGCCAAGACATGATCCGCTATGAAGCCAGCTTTGGGGTTGAGTAAACCCGCACCCTTGACCCCCCTCCCCGCGCCCGGCCTTGTCCCTCCCATGCGTGCTTCCGTCGTCCTTTTCTTGGCTCCGCTCCTCGCCTTCCTGCTCAGCGGTTGCGCGCCGGCCGATCCCTTGGACACGCCGGTGAAATCCCACACCACCGGGGTTTTCCTCATGTGGCGTGGAAAAATCGAGCAGCGTCTTACCCCGGCCGAGCGAGCCGAATTCGCCGAAGCCCTGCGCGAATTCAAAATCGCCGCCATGCGCGAGGCGGGCACTTCCGCCGTTACCGATTTCGACGCCCGCGTGCGCACCCGCATCGACGGGCTCACCCTTCGCGAAATCTACATCGAGGCCTGCAACGCCCGGCTGGCGCGCCTCCGCCCCGAAGGTGAAGAGTTGCGCCGCGCGCTTGCCCATAACCATCAGATCGGCGGCTCCGACCAACGCTCGGCGGATTTTATTGCCGTGCGGATCGAGCGCCAGACCGAGCGACTCGCCGTCATCGACGCGCAACTCGCCGCCGCCGAGGCCCGCCTGCGCGAACTGGGCGCGCCGATCCCCGTCTCGCCCTGAAACCCGCCGCTCACCAGCCCCCGTTGAAGTTTAACCAGGTCGTGGTCCCCAGCAGCGCCACACCGCCCGCGAGCCCCGCCGCGCTCGCCGCGATCACCAGCCACTCCGCCGCCCCGAGCCGCGACTCGTGCAGATAGGTCCGCGTCCCCCGCCCCGAAAACGCCTTCGCCTGCAACACCACCTCCAGTTGTTGCGCCTTGAACATCGACCCCAGAATCACCGGCACCGCCACCTTCGCGTAAGTCTTCACCCGCTCCACCGCGCGCATCTCCTCCAACGCGAATCCCCGCAAGCGCTGCGTCTCCTTCACCGCCTGGATTTCGCCGAACAAAAGCGGGAAAAACCGCAGCGTGGACGACAACACGAACGCCAGCCGGTAGGGCACACGCAGCTTCACCAGCCCCACCACCAGATTGTCGATCTGCGTCGTGAAAATCACCAGTGGCACCAGGAGCAGGAACGTCATGCTCTTCGCCAGGACATTCATCCCGTAAAGCAGTCCCTCGCTCGACAGCGCCACCCCGCCCAGCACCGGCAACCAATCCGGCATCGTCCACAGGGTCGTCAACTCGTCCGCTCCGGTCAGTCGTTTCACGTGGCCGACGTTGAAAAATCCGTGCGTGAGTAGCATGAGGATAAAGAAGGGCGTCATCACCCGGAACATCAGCCCGAGATAGGCGTGCGGTATTCCCGCCGCCAGACAGCCGCACAGGGCAGCCGCCATCATCCCCACACTCGCCAGTGGTCGGTCGCAGAGAACTGCCAGCATCGATACCGCGACGAAAAGGGCCAGCTTCGCCCGAAAATCCAGCCGCGCGAAACCCGTGGCCCGCGTGGCCGACTGCAAGCTCGGCGTCGTCATGGTGCCGCCTCCCGGCCGGCCGCCATTGCGATCGCGAAACTCTCCGCCAGTTCGCCCGCCGTCACCGCCCTATGCGCCGGATTCACTTCGCGCGCCAGCGTCACCGCCTGGGTCGGCCGCAGGCTGCTCGCCGCCAGGGTCTCGAAGTCGTGGTAAACCTCGCGCAATGTGCCGTCGCGCAGCACCCGGCCCCCGCCCAGCACCACCGCGCGCCGGGCGTATCCGGGCATCAAATACAGATGGTGCGTCACCACCACCACCGTTCGCCCGGCCTCGTGCAGCCTGCGCGTAAGGTCCAGGATCGCCCGCGCTCCCTCCGCGTCCTGCCCCGTGGTCGGCTCGTCAAAGACCAGCACCTCCGGTTCCAGCACCAGCACCGCCGCCACCACCACCCGTGCCCGGTCGCCCTTGCTGAGCGCGAAGGGATGGGCCTTGCGCAGCTCGGTCAGGCCGAGCTCATCCAGCGCCGCGTTTACCCGCCGCGTTTTGTCCGCTTCGGTCATGCCCGGTCGCACGCTTAGCGAGAAACCCACCTCCGCCTCCACCGTGGGATTGAATAACTGCCGGTCCGGATTTTGTGGCACATACCCGATGCGACGCGCGATTTC
Organism: uncultured candidatus Brocadiaceae bacterium; assembly: GCA_964415495.1. Lineage (GTDB taxonomy): Bacteria > Planctomycetota > UBA11346 > UBA11346 > UBA11346 > CAYQAQ01. The sequence goes on from CAYQAQ010000017.1 coordinate 3,975, forward strand.
CTTCGCTGGAAGCGTCGATAGCGGAACGCCGTCGAGTAGCACCTGCCCGCGTGTTGGCTGCAACAGTCCGAGCAGATGCTTCAACAAGGTGCTTTTGCCCGCCCCATTCTCTCCTATAAGCAGCGTGTAGTCCCCGCGATGCACGTCCAGCGATACGTCGCGCAATGCCTCGAAGCCGCCGGGATAGGCGTGGCTGACGTGCAGGAGCGACAATATCGGGCGTCCCCGCGCAGGCGGCGCGGCCTCCGGTGGCGCGAAAGCCGGCGGCTTGGGCAGCCTGCGCAACATTTCCGCGCCCTGGGTCATTGTCACCGCCGCGTCGCCGGCCATGAGTCCGAGTTTCGCCAGTTGATGAAACACCGCGGCAACCTCCGGCGGTCTCACCCGCTCGCGTGCGCAGGCCGCCGCGTCGCCATACACCGAGCGCGGCGGCCCGTCGGCGGCGACCCTTCCGCCCGCGAGCGTCAAAATCCGGTCGCAAGTCGCCGCCATTTCCTCCGACGCGTGTCCGGTCACGATAAACGCCGTGCCGCGCTCCTCGCGCAGCCGAGCCATGAGTCGAAACACCTCCGCCGTGCTCTCCGGGTCGAGCTGGGAGGTCGGCTCGTCCAGCACGATCAGCTCCGGTCTCAACGCCAGCGCGCAGGCGAAGGCCAGCCGCTGCTGCTGGCCGCCGGACAACGCGTTCGGCTCGCGCGTGCGCAGCGCGTCCAACCCCGTGGCTTGCAGCGCCTCCGCTACGCGCGCCCGTATTTCCTCCGCCGGCAGCGCGAGATTTTCCAGGGCGAAGGCCACCTCCGCCTCCACCGAGGCGGTGACGAGCTGGGTCTCCGGATCCTGGAAAACCAGCCCGACTTTTCGTGCGAGGGCATGGACTGCATGCTCTGTTGTATCCATTCCACAGGTACGAATTTTCCCAAAAAACCGCCCTCCGTAAAACTGCGGAACGATGCCCAGACAGGCCAGTGCGAGGGTCGTCTTGCCTGCACCGGTGGCTCCCGCCACCCCCACGATCTCACCCCGCGCCACGGCGAAACTCACGTCGCGAAGCGTCGGGTTTTCCGCCTTCGGGTAATAGTAGGAAACGTCCGAAAACTCGAGGAGCGCATCCATGGCCTAGAAGCGCGCCTCCCTTGGCTTTACCAAGGCCATCGCGCGCAGCCCGGCGATCACCCCCGTGCCGATTACCGCGCCGACCGCGCAGCGCACCGAGTGCTCGATTGGAATCACCCCGATGAAAAAATAAAACACCTCCTCAGGCCAGTTGATCAGCCAGTAGGAGACCAGCGACATCCCGAACATCATGTTGCCCGCCGCGCTCCACGTGCCGAGGAACAGCCCGAGCGCCACGCGCTTCAAATCCGGCGAGACCAACAGCCGCCCGATCAATCGCCGCGCGTTCGGCACGATCAGCATCAGCGCGGCGGACAAATGCACCGCGTAGCCGAGGAAAAACACCTGCACCGCCACGCCGTTGTTCTGCGTCGCGTGGATGAAAAAAAGCACCCACTCGAGAATCACCACGGCGGACAGGACACCCCACAATCTATGCCGTCCCCGCGCCGCCAGCGCCCCCGCGAAGGCCGACGCGGAGGCCGCGCCCGCCACCGTTATCCACGGGATCCCGGCGGTGTGCGGCGCGAGAAACACGCCGACCATTGCGCCCACTCCGCTCGCCACCGCCCCGGCCAGCGGACCGAGCAGCCAGCCGAGCAAGGGATAAACGCCCTGGCTCATCGGAAAACTGCTGCCCGAGGCCAGCGCGACCGAGAAGGGCACGAAGCACAGCACCGCCGCCACCGTCGCGAGCACGATCACGTAGGCCACCGGCGCGCCGCCGATTGAAGCCGACTCAAGGAAGACAACCGTCCGCTCCGGCCCGCGCGGGGTAAACTTCGGCATCAAATCCTGAGGCCTAGGATGATCGACCATGTTCCTTTCCAAGCAAAACGCATGCGCGACGTAAAATTGCTCGCCGGAAGCATCGGCGTTATCGTGGCACTCCGCATGTTCGTTTGCTGCGGCTACAATCCCAGCAACCGTGCCGCGTTGCCGCCGAGGATGAGGTCGAGTTCGGCCGGCGTGAGCGCGGCGCGGGCGCTGCGGGCGTCGTCGAGGTCACGTTGAAAGGTCACGTCCTCCGCGATGCTCGGATGCGTGAACAAGGGATAATCCGTGCCCCACAAAATGCGCTCGGCGCCGATCATGTCCGACACGTGCCGATACACGCTGTGGTCGTAGAGCAGGGGCGAGGCGGCGGTGTCGTAATAGACGTTTTTGAAGAGCGGTTTTAGACGCGGATTGAGTTCGTAGAACGGAATGCCGCCGCCCCAGTGCGCGAGGATGAAGGTCGTGGCCTGATGCGCTTTGATCATCTCGACGTAGGGTTCCAGCGGCGTCGGCTTCGCGCAGGAACCGGGCGTGATGGCGAGCGGATCGGTGACGTGCAGGTTGACCGGCACGCCGCGCGAGGCGGCGAGGGCGAAGACGCGGCTCCAGTTTTCGTCGTTGAGATGCCCGCCCTGCGCCTGCGGGCAAAGCTCGCCCACGCCGATGAGGCCGGCGTCGAGAGCGCGGTCCAGCGCCGCAAGCGCGCGCGGGCCGCTGGCGGGGTTCACCGCCGCGAAGGCCTGGATGCGGTCGGGGTGGGCTCGATGCCAGTCGATGAACCAGCCGTTTTGCAAATCGCAGGTGTCCTGATTTTCCCAATACCAGCCGAGCATGACGACCTGGTCCACGCCGGCTGAATCCATGTCGCGCAACAACTGGTCCGTCGTCGCCCAGCCTTGCAAGGTCGGTTGGTGGGGCGGGGCCACGCAATAGGTGAACCAGGGTTCGCGGTGGGCGGCGCCCCACTTTACCGGATCGGCAAAAACCTCTGGCGGGTAGGCGTGGATGTGGGCGTCGATGATGGGCATGAAGCGGACGTGCTCGGATGGCGTTTATTTGAGCGCCAAAGTGGCGGGGTGTTCGTGCGTGCATCCGGACGGACAAACGACGGGGGGAGCTTCGAACGCGATGGATTCGGCGGCATTGGCGAGCGCCGCGGCGGCGCGCAGGCGGTCGGTGCGGATATCGATTTCGGCTCGCAGCTTCGCTTCGTCCACTCCGACGAGCGTCAAACCCTCGACCTTCAACTTTCCGCCGACGTAAACCTGCTTCAGGCTGCGCAGATCGCAGGCCAGCACGTAGGTGGCGACGGCCTCATACACCGGACCGGTATCGGGCGAACGCGGATCGACGAGCAGAAAATCGGCGAACTTTCCGGGCGTGAGCGAGCCGACTTTGTCCGCGATACCCAGCACCTCGGCGCTGCCCAAGGTGTGGAGGTGAAGCATCTCGTGAATGGACAGGGCGGTGGCCTTCTTGTGGAAGGCGCGCGTGGTGTAGAGGCCGATGCGCATGTTCTGGAACGGATCGGGCACGTCGGTGCAGGACTGGTCGTCCAAGCCGACCGCGACGCGGATGCCGGCCTTGCGGTATTTCACGATGTCGGCGTAGCCATCGGCGAGGCGACCGTTGGAGGTGGGTTGCCAGCTCATGGCGGCGCCGGCCTTGGCGGTGGTCTCAATGATGTAGTCGTTGGTGTGGATGAAGTGGCCGAAGATGAACTTCGGGTTGAGCGCGCCGGCCTCGACATACCAATCGAACTTCACCTGCTGGTCGGCCACGCGGTCGGGCGACTCCAGGAAGTGGGACTGGTTGATGATGTCGTGCTCGCGCGCCACCGCGGCTTCGAGGTAGGCGGTCTCTTTGCCGGGTAGAAACTGCACCATGCCGGAAATCGCGCTGCCGAGATAGAGCGGATCGTCGCCGTAGTTTTTCTCCGTGTAGGCGAGCAGATCGCGGAAGCGTTGCTTCACCTCCTCCTCGGTCCCTACCGGCATGAGCCCGACGGAGTTGTAGAAACGAAGGCCAGCGTCAGCCTTGCCGCGAATCTGGTTTTCCTGAAACGGGCCGGGCTTCAGTCGCAGCTCGGGTGCGGACTCGCCCGCGCCCATCGAGGGCTTCCACTCTTCGGTCGCCCCGTAGGTGAAATCGTAGGCGGTGGTGACGCCGTTGCGCAGGAAATCGAGCGAGCCGTGCAACGTGAACCAGTAGAGATCTTCGGAGTCGGAGTGCTTCAGGTAGTTGTCCCACGCGCGGAACCAGCCGTAGAGCGTCTGGTCGTGACCGAGCCCGCGCAGCGGGCTCATGTAGAGGTGCGAGTGCGCGGAGATGAAGCCGGGGGCTACGATTTTGCCCGCCGCGTCGAGCGTGCGCGCGGCGGAGGCCGCGATTTCGGCGGATGGCGCTCCGGCCTCGACGGCGAGGATGCGACCGTCGGCGGAAACCGTCATGTATCCGGAAAACGACGACGGCTGCGCCGGGTCGCAGGGAATGAGCAGCGCGTTTTTGACCAGCAGATCGACCGGCGAGGCGGCGGCGCGGACGGCCGTGAGGAGGGTGAATGCCAGAATGGCGAAGCGGAGTGATTTCATGGGTTGGAGAACGGGTGGACAAAGGCGACGGCGGGCGCGGTGGCGGCGTGGTCGTGTGCGCAGGCGACGGCGCAGGCCGCCGGAGCGTCGGCGGTGAGCGAGGTAGGCGTGCCGCTCGCGCCACCGAGGGTCGCGTAGTTCGGGCGACCGGCCTCGGCTTGGAGGCGGGCGACGCGCGGGTCGATTTCGGCGCGCACGACGGACTCGTCGTAGGTGAGGAGTTTTTCCCCGTCGGCGACGAGGCGGCCGCCCACGTAAACTTGCTTCAAGTTGCGCAGTCCGCAGGCGAGCACGTAGCTCGCGATGGGATCGTGCAGCGGGCCGGTGTCCGGCGCGCGTGGATCGACGAGCAGGAAGTCGGCAAATTTACCCACTGCCAGCGAACCGACGTCGTCTTGGATGCCGAGGACTTCCGCGCTCCCGAGGGTGTGCAAAAACAGCATGTCGCGCACCGACATGGCGGCGGCGCTCTTGTGCAGCTGGCGCTGGGCGTAGATGCCGACGCGCAGGTTTTGAAACGGATCGGAGATATCGACGCACGATTGGTCGTCGAGGCCCACGCCGACCTTCATGCCGAAGGCGCGCAACAGCGGTATGTCTGCGAAGCCGGAGGCGAGGCGACCGTTGGAGCTGGGTTGCCAGCACATGTGCGCGCCGGCGGCGGCGGCCTTGGCGATGATGTCGGGCGTGGTTTGGATGAAATGGCCGAAGATGAAATCCGGGCCGAGCGCGCCGGCTTCCAGATACCAGTAAAATTTCTCCTGCTGCTCGGTCACGCGCTCGGGAGATTCCAGGAAATGCGACTGGTTGATGAGCCCGTAGGTTTTCATCACGTGCGCCTCGAGGTGGGCGGTCTCGATGGTGGGCGCGCGTTGCAGGCCGCCGCTGACCGCCATCTTGAGGAAGAGCGGGTTGTCGGCGTAGGTCGTCTTCGCGTGGTCGAGGAGTTTTTCCAGGCGATCGATGATGACCTCGCGCGGGCCGACGCGCGGCAGGCCCACGGAATTCACGAAGCGCAGACCTGCATCGGCCTTGGCCTTGAGTTGGTTTTCCTCGAAGGGACCGGGCTTCAACGTGGGTGGCGGAACCTTTTCGCCGACGCCCACCGCCACGCCGCCGACCGCGCCGGAGTAGGTGAAATCATACGCAATCGTGACGCCGTTGCGCAGAAAATCGAGAGAACCGTGCAACGTGAACCAGTAGGTATCTTCAGCCGTCATTCCGTTTAGCAGAGGCGTGAGCGCTCCGGCCCAGACATAGAGCGTGCCCTCGTGGCCCACGCCGCGCAGAGGGCTCATGTAAATGTGCGAATGCGCGGAGAGAAAGCCGGGCGCGACGAACTTGCCCGCTGCGTCGAGCCTGCGCTCGGCGGCGGAGACGAGCTCGGCCGGCGCGGTCCCGGCGGCGAGCGCGAGGATGCGTCCGTCTGCACCGACCGCGAGATACCCGTCCATTAACTCGGGCAGACCCGGATCGACCGGGATGATGCGGGCGTTTTCGACCAGCAGTGAAACGGCGGGCGCGGCGAAGGCGCGGGCGGGAACAAACGCGGAAACGAGAACCGCGAACAAGGGAAGCGTGGCAAGGATGGCGACGCGCAGCGAACGGATGGATTTGCGCATGACTTTGGTAAGCTAGTGCCGTGCAGGGCGCGGTTCGCGTCATGGTGCGTTTGCACGCAGGCTGGGAGTTTACGGTGGCGGACGGGCTTGCGCATGCGCGGTGCTCGCTTGGCAGGCCATGAAAACCATCACGCCACGCCTGCTTTCGTCCGTCGCCGCCCTGCTCTTCTTCGCCGGAGCGCCCGCCGCCTTTGCCGAGGAGTTGCCGGAGATAAAACCCGTTTATGAAACCCTCAATCCGACCCGCACCAAGCTGATGGAGGGCGACGAACTCAAGGCCGCGCTTGCCGAAATGCCCGGCTGGGCGGCCAAGGACGGGCACCTGGTCCGCCTGTATTCATTTCCCACCTACTCGGACGCCGTCGCGTTTATCGTGCGCATCTCGCACCCGCTCGAGGCGATGGATCATCACCCGGACCTGAGGAATGTTTACGGCAAGGTCTATGTGGCCTTCACCACTCACGATCAGGGCAACCAGATCAGCGATTTGGACTTCAAGGCGGCCAAGGCCGTCGAGGCCATCGCGGCCACCTTCCCGCAGAAAAAATAAAAGCCGGGAGATCTTACCATGCCCGCCTCCCGCTTCGCCCTGGCCCTGCTTTGCTGCTTTGTCAGCGTCACCACCTACGCGGCCGCCCCGGCCAAACTCGTCGTTACGGACGCCCTGATCTTCACCCTCGCCGATGGCGATGCGACGCCGTTTCGCGGCCACCTCGTCGTGGCGCCCGACGGGACGATCGCGGCCGTGGGGCCCGGCGAACCCAAACCGGGCGCGTGGGATGCCGCCGAGATTCTCGACGCCGACGGACGCTGGATTTTGCCCGGTTTCGTCTCCGCGCACAGCCACCTTTGGCAAAGTCCGTATCGCGGGCTGGCCTCCGACCAGACGCTGATGGGTTGGGTGGATGCACTCTACCCCCGTGAGTCGGCCCGCGCCCGCCCCGAGGATTTTTACTGGTTCACCTTGCATGGCGCGCTCGACCACTTGCGGCACGGCATCACGGCGGCCTACAACTTTAACTATGGCGGTTGGCGCGGTGGCGGTTTTTCCCAACAGGAGTTTCGCGGCGAGGCGGCAAGCGGCATTCGCTTTGTGCACGGCCACAGCATAGGCCGGGTCGGTGCCAGCATCTTTGACGGCGCAGGCGGCACGCTCACGCTCGACGAGGCCCGGGCTGGAGTGGCCGAATTTCTCGCCTGGATCGAAAGCCAACGCACCGGCACTCCGGGGCTGCTCTCGGTGATGATCAACGGCGCGGCCGCCTTCACCGCCTCGCCCGATCAGGGGCGCGCCGAAAGTGCGCTCATGCGGGAATTCGGTCTCGGCAACCACCTGCACTTTCTCGAGTCCCCGCCCGAAAAGTGGGAGGAGCAGGCGAAGTTTCGCTGGTTTCTCGACGCCGGTCTGGTCACCGACAAGGCGATCTTCGGGCACTTTATCCACGTCACGCCTTTCATCCTGGAGGAAACGGTGAAGGCCGGCGCGGGCATGAGCTGGAACCCGCTTTCCAACGGTCGCCTCGCCTCCGGCACGCCCGATATCGTGGCATACCGGAAAGCCGGTTTGCGCATCGGCCTTGGCGTGGACGGACAGGCCAGCGCCGACCGGGCCGATCCCTTTGAGAACATGCGCGCCGGTCTCTACGCGGTGCGCGCGCGCGAGGAGGACGCCGCGGCGCTCGCGCCCTACGATGTCGTTCGCATGCACACCCTTGGCGCGGCCGAGGTGCTTGGCGCGGCGAATCGTATCGGAAGTTTGGAGACGGGAAAACTGGCCGATTTCCTCCTGTTGGACCCCGCGGATTTCGGCCCGGTTTTCGACCCCTGGGCCTCGCTCGTCTTCGTCGGATCGACCGTCCAGATCGACGAAGTGCGGGTTGGCGGGGAACTGCTCGTGCGTGCCGGCATGCCGGTCAAACACGACTGGAAAGCGGTGCGCGCCGAGATCGCGCGACGCGTCTCGACTGGCGTCGCGCCCGCGCCCGCCGCCCACAGCCACGCGCATTGAGCCTCCCCGGTCCGGCGGAATGAACGCCGCGCATGCCGGCGCGGTTTTTTCCCTTTCTCCGCTAATAAACACCATTCGCCGCCACGAAACCGGCACTCCACCTGCGAATAGGGAAACCGAATCTGTCATTGAAATTCCACTACAGCGGAACCTTTCAGCGACAAAACATCCAGCAACCAAGAATCCACAAAACAACATGAGCACGCTAAAGCGTAAGCTACTTCGCAGCGGATGCGGGATCGCCCTTGTGGCCGCCCCGGTCGTCGCGCTTTCCCAGGAAACCCCGACGACGGAAACCACCGCTGCCGGGGCTCCTTCCTCCGAGATTATCACTCTCGAAGAATTCATTGTGCGCGAGACTGGCGCCCAAGCCCTCGACTCGCTCATGCCCACCGACCGGCCTGTTGGCGGTGCGTTCATGGGCAACGTGGGCGTGATGGACCTGCCCCGCTCGGTCACCGTGCTCGGACCCGAGGCGATGAAACAATATTCCGTGCAAGGCTTCGAGGATCTGGATCGCGTCGGCGCCGGCCTCAGCCGTCCGAACATCTTCGGCATACCCGGCCTGCCATTCATTCGCGGCGACAACGCCTCCGTTTTCTTCAACGGCATGATGCGCATTCCCAATCAGAACGAGACGCCGACCTCTTTCGGCTCCTTCGAATCCTTGGAGATCATCAAGGGCCCCGCACCCGCTCACTTCGGTCCCACCAACGCCGGCGGTTATGTTTCCACCATTCCGAAAACGCCCTACTTCGACGAACAGCGAGGCTCCGTCGAATTCACTGTGGGTGAATACGACCTCTATAAGGTCCAGGCCGATATCGGCGGCCCGATGGAACTCTTCGGCAAGCCGATGGCTTACCGCATATCCATCACCCAGCAGCAATCCGGGAGCTACTACGACAACGTCAAGAACGACTACACCTCGGTCTATGCCGCACTCAAGGGCCAGCTCACGCCGAAGCTCACCTTCTTCACCGGCGGTGAATATTATAACTTCAAGTCCAACGAAAACGCCGGCTGGAATCGCGTAACGCCCGACTTGATCAGAAACGGCAACTACATCATCGGCGACGCCGATCCCAACCTTATCGCGACCACCGGACCCTACGCCGGCTTCGCGGACGTGAACACGTTTGGAGCGTTCATCAACGATCAGAACATTGTCGCGCTCGGCGGCTATAATCCCGACCTGGCCCTCGTGGTCCGAGCGGCCGACTTTCAGGCGGTCTTCGGAGCGCCTGATGCGGGCGATGGCTACAGCGCCGGCCCTGCCTCCTTCATGACCTTGGTCGATGTCGGCGGCGATTTCTACGGCTACAAATACACGCCCGGCTACTTCGCCAACGGCGGCACCGCCCTCACCAAGAAGATCAGGGGTAACACCGTGCTCTCCGATCGCAACGACTACGCCAACTCGCAAATTGGCGTCTGGTTCGGCGACCTGACCTGGACCGGCGACGATCGCTCGATCACGCTGAAAACGTTCGTCGAATCTTCCGAGACGGAAAAGTTCTCCAGCTACGGTTTCGCCCACGATTCCGAGGGCTATGCCGTTAATCTGAAGCTTCTGGTCGAGGAAGGGTTCGAGCTCGGACCCGTGAAGATGGATCTCCAATACGGCATCGAATGGCGCCGGACCGAGGTGAACGACGCGGTCGATTTCTTTTACGAGCCCTTCAACCGCCGCGACATCACCCAGCCCATCATCCCCGCCAGCATCGTCCTTGCCGGGCCTGGCATCGGGTGGGCCGCCGTGGCCGGTGAAAAAGCCCTTGCCGACCAATACGGCGCGTTCGTCCAAGCGAAGATCGACTACACCAAGTATCTCACGGTCTTTGCCGGTGTTCGCCACGAACTCGCCAAATTCTCCACCCGTCCGCCCGACGAGGCCGGTGGCGGCCCCGCCATCAAGGACGATGAGGAATATCAAAACTATTCCCTGAATCCTGTGATCAAGATCACCGACTGGTGGAGCATCTATGGCTCGCTTCAGGAAGGCATCTCCATTCAGCCCGGCCAGACCGGAGCGATCGGAAGAAAAAATAACTTTATCGACGCCCCGTTCCGCGAGGCCGGCACGAAGTTCAGCTTGTTTGACAACAAACTCTTCTTGAGCGCAGCCACCTACCAGTTCGATAAAACCGTTTTTGCTCAGAATATCCTCGGCTCCGGCGAATCCTCCTACGAGTCCAAGGGCTACGAGGTCGAGGTGGTTTACAAGCCCACCCGCGGTTTCACCCTCACCGGCAGCTTCGGCCAGCAGAAGTCGAATTACAAAAACGGATTCCCCTTCACCACCGCCCCGCTCACCGAGGAAGACGTCGCCCTCAGCGGCGGCGCCATCCAATACGACGTGATCAACCCGCCTGGTGTGCGTTACGCCAACAACCCGAAGGCCGTGCGTGAAGGCTATCCGCAATTCACCGCGAATCTCTTCGCCATCTACGAGTTTGAGAACGGCTTCGGATTCGGCATCGGACCGCAATACAAGTCCTCGTTCTTCAACGATAACGAGCGCACCATCAAGTTGCCCTCCGCCCTCGTCTGGAACGCGAACCTCTTCTGGCGAGGCGACAAGTGGGAGGTCTTCACCCGCATCAATAACCTTACCAACGAAGACTATTTCATAGGCTCGTCTTTTGCGCCCACTATGATCGTTACCAAGGCCGAACCCATCAACTGGGAGGTCGCGGTCAAATACAAGTTCTGAGCTGCCGACGCCTCTTGTAGTCATTTATCGGATACGAAGCGGGCTCTTTCCGGAGCCCGCTTTTTTTTGCGCCTGCCGCGGCTTTGCCCCCGCTCACGGTGTTTTTATGCGCCCTGTGGCATGGTTGGGGAATTCGCCACGCCCTCCCGCTCCCGGGCACGTCCGTTGCTCCCTCCCTTTGCGTCATGCCTCACCAAACCATCCTCAAACTTGTCAGCCTGTTCGCGATCCTGCTCGCCTGCTTCTCCGCCCCGGCGCGGGCCGCCGATCCCGCCGCCCAAGCCGTTTACACCAAATTCCTCAAGGCCTGGGAATCCGGCGATGCCGAAGCCTTCGCGGCCTGCCTTCATCCGGACCTTGTCTTTAAATACCCGGGAGGCGTGCTTTCCCGCGACGAACTCGTAGCCACCTTCAAGACCTACCAGACCGAAAAGAAGGACATCAAAATCTACCTGGCCGATTTCTTCGTGAGCGACGGAGCCAGGCACTTCACCGCCTACCAGTTTGCCGCCACCGACCGCGCCACCGAAAAACGCTTTGCCGTCGGCACCGGCGTCGCCGGCGAGATCAAGGACGGCCTCATTGTCGCCTTCCGCGAATACTGGGACAGCGAGGTCGCCCAGCGACAAAAAGCCGACGAACTCCCCCTCGACGAGGGCACCGTCCTTCCCTGGCCCGCCTCCGTCTGGCTCCGCTTCGATACCATAGACTAAAACGTATCCGTCATGCCACTACGAAGCAAAATTGCCCCGCTGCTCCACGTCCTGATGCTCCATGTTTCGTCCGGCACCCCCGCCGTCGCGGAGAAATCCGCCGTTCCCGCCTACGATCCCGCCCATACCGCCGAACAATGGGTGCCTCTTTTTGCCGAGGACTGGTGGAACCACTACCATCCCGATTATGAAGCCTGGTATCCGGGTGGTCGTTCCAACCGCTATCACGACGCCTGGATCGCCAAGATTTTGGTCAAACACGCCCAGACAAAAGACTGGGAAATCTTCAACCGCACCTACGCCTTCGACGGCCAGTGGTTCGCGGTCGAGTGGCACTACCGCTCGACTTACTTGGATGACGGCTTCCGCCAGTGGGAAACCACTCTCGCTTTTGCCAAAATCCATGAGGGCAGAAAAATCATGTGGATCGAGTATTTCGACGACGCCGTCGGCAGTCTTCAAAAACTCGGCCTCATGCCCCTCTGCGAACCCGGCGAACCCGTGGCTCCCTGGCCCGCCAAGGCCACCGACATCATTCGCATACCTTACAGACCTTAAACCAAACACTCATGAACTTCCCACACCTGCCCGCCTCGATTCGCCTCCGTTCTCTACTCGCCGGCCTCGCCTTGATTACCGGTTCCGCCTCCGCCGCCCTCGCTTTCGTTCCCGGTCCGGTCAAGCCCGCCACTTACGATCCCACCCTCACCGCCGCCCAGTGGGTTCCCCTCTATGGCGAGGAATGGTGGCACCATTACCATCCCGATTACGAGGGTTGGTTTCCGGGCGGTCGATCCAACCGTTATCACGACGCCTGGCTCGGCAAGGTCGCGGTTAAGCACGCCCTGACTGACAACTGGCTCATCTTTAATCGCGACTACTCTTACGATGGACAGTGGTTCGCCGTTGAATGGAGCTATCGCGCAACCGACAAATCCGACGGTTTTAAGCAGTGGGAGAGCACGATCGGTTTCGGCCGCATCAAGGACGGAAAGATGATCCTCTGGTGCGAATATTTCGACGACGCCGTGGGCCATCTACAAAAGCTCGGCCTCATGCCCATCTATGACGCCGATGAGCCGCACGCGCCCTGGCCCGCGAAGGCTTTTATTAAAATGCCCTATCGGCCTTGAGCTGCTCCGAATGCCATCGCCAAAAGGCCGCCGTCTCACGACGGCGGCCTTTTTTTATTGTCCACTTTTGCGCTGCCCGGCCTCCTGCCGGGAAAATCACTGCGCCAGCGTCGCCTTCAAAAACGCGATCATCGCTTGCAGCTGCGCGTCCGTGTAGTGGGGATGCGGTTCCATTGTCGCGATGGGGTTCAACTTCTTGGGGTCGCGCACGTAGGTTTTGAAATAATCCGGGTTGTAGGCCGCGTGCGTCGCCACGATCTGGATCGGGCGGGCCGCCTTGATTCCACCCAGCGATTTCTGGGGCGCGTTGTGGCAGCTGAAACACGAGTTGATCCAGATGTCGCGTCCCTCCGCGATCAGGGGCGACGCATTTTTCAAGGCTCCCTCATACCAGAGCCCGAAGCGCTCCGCATAGTTCACCACCTCGATGGTCTCCACTCCCCAAGGACGCTTGTGACCCGCGTCGAGCAAGGCCGGCGCATCCGGCGCGAGCTGCTTGGTGATGCTGATCACGTAGGGCCCCGGGTTGAACTTCAGCCCCTCCGGCGGCCAGGCTTCCGGCCCCTTGCCGTTGATTTCAAGAACGACGAAGGGCTTATACTCCGCCATGAACTCGCTCGTGTAGATGGACGCGTAGCCGTCGTTGCACACCGCGATCAACGCGTCCGCGTCCGCCGCGCGCGGCAGCTTCGCCAGCACGTCGTCGAGCATCACCA
>CAYQAQ010000018.1:0-17155 GCA_964415495.1 uncultured candidatus Brocadiaceae bacterium
AGAACAGCATCTGCGCGTCCCAGTCGTCCGAGCTGAGCGGCCAGCCGTGATGGAACATGATCGGCTGGGCATCCCGCGGGCCCCAGTCCTTGTAGAAGATCTGCACGTTGTCGTCGGTAGTGATGTAACCCATGGAAAATTCTCCTTCTGGCAGGTCGAGAGGTGAGGGTGCGTCAGCATGCGCGGCGCCCAAAGGCAGACCGGCGCTTGCCGCAAGCGATGCGGCCGAGATCAGGGCCGCGCGACGGCTGAGCGTCATGCGCTGTACGGGAATGGAAGACATGGTTCGGCTCCGTTACGTGTCGAAAGGGCGCGACCCTGGTCAGGCGGGCCCGGTTTCGCGGCAGATTGGTCCGCGATTGGTGCAAATGTGTTGGGGTCGTGCCTTTTGCGTTAGTGTCGACCGGCTTGCTTTTCCTTCAACGAATCGTTGAAGATGGGGCGATGGAAACCCTGTCGAACCTGGAAGCCTTCGTGCAAAGTGCCGCCTGCGGCAGCTTTTCCGAAGCAGCCCGCCGGCTGGGGCTGACGCCCGCGGCGGTCAGCCGGAATGTTGCAATGCTGGAACGCAACCTGGGCGTCCGGCTTTTTCACCGCTCGACGCGCAGCCTTACGCTGACCGAAGCTGGCGAGACCTTTCTGGCCTCGGTCGGCGACCCACTCGACCGGCTGCACGATGCCATTGCGGCCATCGGCGCGCAGGGTGATACGCCATCCGGCACCTTGAAGATCAGCATGGCGCCGTCATTCGGGGTAGCGTACATGCTGCCGCTCTTGCCGGGTTTCCTTGCGCGCTATCCCCTGATCCGGGCGGAATGGCACCTTGAAAACCGCGTCGTCGATCTGGTGGGAGAGGGCTACGATGCGGCCATCGGCGGCGCGATCGAGCTTTCACCGGGCACGGTCGCCCGCTCGCTTGCCCCGCTTCACGTCGTTGCTGTTGCGTCGCCGGACTATATGGCGGGCCGAACCGCCCCGCGCGACCCGGCCGGGCTGTCCGCATTCGACGGCATCGCGTGGCGCGTCCTGCGGACCGGTCGCATCCACCACTGGACGATGCGCAACGCTGAAGGTCAGCAGATGGCGGCGGCACTTTCCGAGACGGTCGTCCTGAACGAGCCAAGCGCAATCCGCGAGGCTGCGCGGCTGGGGCTGGGCATCGCCCTCCTCGCGATGGGCGAGGTTCTGTCGGACCTTGAGAAGGGCCGCCTGATCCGCCTTTTGCCGGACTGGTATGCCGACGCTGGCGGGATTTCGGTCTACTACGCCTCGCGCAGCCTCCTCCCCGCCAAGACACGCGCCTTCATCGACTGGATTGACGCCGCGTTCCGTGTAAACCGGCTCGCCCAGCGATTCAGCGGCATTCCGTCCGAGACGCCTAACGGGGGCGCATAGCGTCGTTCGGCGAAGGCTTGACGGGATTGCCGACCCGCTCTGCGGCACTGAAAGCCTCGCGGATGATCTGGCCGACATGCTGCACGGCGCGGTCAGGAGTCTGTCGGACATGCCATGCCACGCTTAGGGTAAAACCATCTATCGCCACCGGCGGCGGGAAGACCGCCAGATCAAGCTTTGCCTGCGCCGCGATCGTCTGACGCGGAAGCATGGCGATCAAGTCCGTCGTTGCCAGCACGGGTGGCACCAGCAGGAATGACGGCACGACCAGCCCGACGCGACGCCGGTGGCCCATCGCTGCAAGTCGGGAGTCAAGCGGCGTACGCAAGTCTCCACGGCCCGAGACGACTACATGCGGCCAGGCCAGCCAAGCCTTCAGGTCGAACGCTGCGGCCGCGGGATGCCCCTTGCGCATGGCGACCACGTACGCGGCATCGAACAGCGTCCGGATTTCGACATTCTCGATCTCGCGATCAAACACCGCGACCGCAAGGTCCGTGTCTCCGTCTAAAAGCTCCCGCGTTACCGCGTCCTGACCTAGCCAGGGCCGGAACGCTACGGTGATGCCCGGTGCGGTCTGCGCAAGACACTCAACTAGCGGACAGGCAAGCAGCGCCGCTGGATCGTCTGCTGTCGTGATGCGTACCACGCGCTGGATCCGGTCCAGCGGCACTTCGTCCGGGTCCAACAGGGTCTCGACCTCTGCCAGAATGGACCGCAACGGCGCACGCAGCGTCTCTGCCAGAGGCGTGCGGGTCATGCCCCCGCGCCCCCGCTCCAGCAAGGGATCCCCGAAAAGATCGCGACACCGCTGCAGGGCACTGGAGACAGCGGGTTGAGACAAGTTCAGCCGATGCGCCGCACGGCTGACATGCGCCTCGTCAAGGAGAGCGTCGAGGACGACGAGTAGGTTCAGGTCGATGCCGCGTAAATTTATAAGATGGATAATGAGACATATCTTATATCCATTGGAAGAATTTATTTTGCCGAACCATCTTCGGATCATCCCAAAGCCGAAGGAGGTCCACCGTGACCCAGACCATGATACTGTTGTTCCACCCCGACGTCGAAAGATCGAAGGCGAACGCCGCCTTGCGAAACGCCGCCCGCGCCATCCCTGGCGTGCGGATGGTGGATATGCAGGCCCGCTATCCCGGCGGGCTGATCGACGGCGAGGCCGAGGCCCGCGCGCTTTTGGAAGCCGACCGGATCGTGCTGCAGTTCCCGATCCAGTGGTATTCGACACCGGCCTTGCTAAAGGCCTGGCAGGATACGGTCCTAACGCGGATGTGCTACATCCACCCCGAAACCGAGGGTGCCAAGCTGGTCGGTACGCCGCTGATGGTGGCCGCGATAGCAGGGAACATTCCCACCGCCTATGGCCGCTGCGGCGCGAACCATTTCACGATGGATGAACTTCTGGCGCCGCTTAAGGCGACGGCGCTACGCTGCGGCCTGCCATGGCATCCTCCACACCTAGTTTTCGGTGCCGACAAGCTGGAACCGTCAGAGTTGGCAGCCGGCGCCGACAGCTACGTGCATGCGCTGCGTTCCTTCATCGCGGCATCGCCCGCCCTAAACAAGCTGGAGGCCTGAGCCATGAACAAACCGACCCACGACACCCTGGCCGATCTTCGCTTGGGCACCCCTACCCCGTTCACCGTCGCGGCCTTCAGCCTGCCGGCGCTTCTCTCCCTACAGTTCCTCTTTGCCGGTCAGGCGCTGTTCGGTGGCCTGCCCTGGGACCTGCACGGCGGGCTTGGTGGCGCAATCACAATCCCGGTCCTTACGCTCCTCGGCTACTCCCTTGCCGTGGCGCGGCTGCGGGGGTTCGGCTGGTGGGCCGGTGTCATCACCATCCTCTACGCACTTCAGCTCGTGCTCGCTTCGTCTGGCTCCGGCGCCCTTGCCATCCATCCGTTCAATGCGTCGCTTCTGCTGACCGCCTCACTCATCTTCCTGTTCAAGGTCGAACGCCGCCGGTCCGCAAGAACAGGCGATGCGTGATTTCGATCTTGGCGGGGTTTCGCTTGCCGGGTTGAACAAGGCTGGCCTGGCCTGCATTTAGGCAGGCCAAGCAACCGATCCCGCCGCCGGGAGTCACCCCAAGCAAGCAAGGACCCAGGATGAGGATTCTTCTCGTCGAAGACGAGCCTCGACTCACGGAATCACTGCGCGCAGTCCTTGAACGCGAGCGCTTTATCGTTGATCACGCTGAAGGTTTGGCGGCCGCACGGGACGCGACCGCGGTGGGATCTTTTGATCTCGTCCTCCTAGACAGGTCTTTGCCTGACGGTGATGGCCTGTCCCTGCTTCCCTCCCTGCGGGCCGACAGCCCCGGGATTCAAGTCATCGTTCTCAGCGCCCGCAATGGGATCGATGACCGTGTCGCGGGCCTCGATGGCGGGGCTGACGACTACCTCACCAAACCCTTTGCCATCGACGAACTGCTCGCCCGCATTCGAGCGGTTCGTCGTCGTCCGGTCGAACTGGCCGGGGCACAGATCCGTGCCGGATCTTTGGTTTTCGATCTCGCGCACGAAGAGGTGGACGTGGCCGGCGTGCGGATCGACCTGCCGAGACGGGAACTGCGGGTCCTTGCGGCACTGATCAAGCGTCGGGGCCGCACCGTGCAGCGCGAGGCACTCGAGAATGCGGTTTTCGGGTTCGACGACGAAATCCAGTCCAACACGCTCGACTCGCATGTCTCGCGTCTGCGTCGAAGATTGGGCTCCGCTGGTGCCGGGGTCGAAATTCATGCCATCCGGGGCGTCGGCTACCTGCTGCGCGAAGTCCCGTGAACAGAACACCCTCGCTGAAACGACCGCTGATCATCTATCCGCTGGTCTTCCACTTTGTCACGCTTCTGGCCTCTTTTGCCATCCTCATCGCGGTTGCGCTTCGCATCGACAGCGGCGGCCCCTATACGGACGAACGGATCGTCCCGGTCCTCGTCCAGGCAGTGCAGCGCGATGCAGCCGGTGGTCTCTTTGTCGTGGAGACGCCGGAACTGGCGGAACTGCGGACCGAGGCGCCCGACCTGTGGTTTGTGGTCGAGGACGATGCAGGAGTGAGTGTGACGTTCGGTCCGGTTCCCGAACACTACAAATCCCTCCTCGGCCGCCTAAGCGACCTTTCTTATGCGCAGCTGCGCGACCGTTCCGCGCCCTACGATCTGGCAGCCGTGCTCCGGAGGGAGACGACCGAGATCGGCACCCTGACCATCCTTGGCCACGGCGCGCTTTCGGAACTGGGCTTCATGGTGGTGTTCGCAACCAACACCATCATTCTGCCAATCTTCCTGTTGCTGACGCTGACATCACTCGTCGTGACGCCCTGGATCGTCAGGCGTTCGCTTTCCGGTGTGTCGCGGATCGCGCGGGAGGCGGAGGGGATCGATGCCAATAGCAGGGGGCGCCGCCTGAGTGAAGCTTACGTTCCCACTGAGATCGCGCCGATCGTGCGTGCAGTAAACGACGCGTTGCGTCGCTTGGATGACGGATATGAACGCCAGCATCGGTTCATCGCCTCTGCCTCGCACGAGCTGCGCACGCCGATAGCGGTTCTTGCGGCCAAAGTGGAGGCGGCCGACAGCGCGGCTGTCCGTGCCTTGGCATTTGACGTGCAACGGCTTGCGACCATGACAGAACAGCTTCTTGACCTGCATCGCCTGGAAACCAATCGCCACGACCTGGCAGTCGACCTCGCTGCGGTTGCCCGGAGGGTTGTCGCAGACATGGCACCTCTCGTCATCGCCAGCGGTCATACCATCTCGCTTGAGGTCTTGAAGAGCGGAACCTGCATGGGTGATGCGGCGGCACTGGAACGCGTGCTGATGAACCTTGTGCAGAACGCGATCGACCATGGCGGGACAAACATCGTCATACGTGTCCTTGGCGCCGCCTTCGAGGTCGAGGATGACGGCCGAGGAATACCGCCAAGTGAACGTGAGCGCGTGTTCGAACCGTTTCACAGACTTCGCCCGCGCGCAACAGGGAGTGGCCTTGGTCTTAACCTCGTACGCCAGATCATCGACCAGCATGGCGGCCAGGTGAAGATCCTGGACGCATCCGGCGGCGGCACCGTCATGCACATCGCGTTGGTCGTCCCGTAAGTTTGACCGCCAGACGGAAATGGTGAAACGGGAAAGACAGCTCGATCGGAACTCCCCGCCCGTTCCACGCTTTCATAGTGAGGTTCTCCTGCCAGGTCAGAGGTTTGACCCACCTGCCCTGACACTGTCCGGCCCTTCGATCGTAGATGAGGGTGCGGTCAACCAGTTCTCATGCCCGGCACACCGCCGGTGTCAGCATTCCTTGCGGGTCGGGTCGCGGTCACAGCGTTGCGCGCGCGCCCGATCAGAGATGATCTGGGCGTTGAGCGCGGTTTCGCTGGTAAGGTTCTGCAGTTGGGCTCTTTCCAGCGAAGAGTACCCGTCCTCCACGCAGCCTGCCAGCAAGACTGTGAAGACTGCCACGAAACCAAGGCGCGTCACCGCTCGATGGCCGTGCGAAATGGGGAAATCTCTCATCTTGTTTTCCTTTCGGATCCTGTTTGCTTGAATGCGGCGGCCGCCCGCATCGCTGCAGACCTCCGTCGCCGTGCAAGAAGCCGTCGAAGATTGCGCGAACATGGCGCCGCCGAAAAAATCTTCGCCTCAGAGAACTCCTGTCGGGTCAGCCCGGTGCGTCGGCCTGCCGGAACTCCGGTCAGTCGATGGGACCCCGGTATTCAGCGCCGCAAGTTCGCATAGCTTCAAACGGTTCGGGCGCGCTGGTCCGCGGCCCGACGTTCCGCGAACCGACCCGGCGCCATGCCCTCGTGCCGCAGGAAGGCCATGCTGAACGCGCTGGCCGAGCCGTAGCCGACACGGTGCGCGATCTCTTCCTGCGTCAGGTCACCCCGCAGAAGAAGGTCGCGCGCGACCGCCATTCTCCAAGCCCTCGCATAATCCATGGGCGTGCTGCCGAGCGCGGACTTGAAGCGATCAAAGAAGGCTGACCGCGACATCCCCGCCTCTCTGGCTAGGTCGGACACGCTCAGGACGTTGTCGACGGAGTTGTGGATCCGATTGAGCGCGGCGCCAAGCCTAGGGTCCGACAATCCGTGCAGAAGCCCCCGAGGAACCCCCTGACCGGGGCTCGACCGCAGCGCCTCGATCATCAGGACCTCCAGCTGGCGTTCCAGAATCATCCCGCGACCAGGCCGGTCCGCGCGCGTCTCGTCATGGATAGCGGTCACCAGCGCCAGCAGCCGATCGTGGCCCGAGACATGGATCATCATCGGAAGCAGGGTCAAAAGCAGGGTCCGGTCCGGCGCTTCGAACCGGCAGTGCCCGACCAGTGCCCGCATCTCCACCGGGCTGTCGGCCGGGCCAAGGCGAAAGGTGCCCGGGCCGGTCTCCAGCGGAAGCCGCGCAGCGCCAGAGGGCGGCGGGACCTCGCTGGTCATCACGAAGCTATCCAGGTCCGGGACCATCACGAAATCCCCGGCCTGCAACAGGACGGGCTCTTGCCCCTGGACCGCCAGCCGCGCTCGCCCCTCGACAATGGCGGCATAGAACGGGCTTTGCATTCGCGTGCGCTCGACCTGCCAGAGCCCTCCTGCCACCACCAACTTCGCGACGTCCGGGCGGGGCTTGAGTAGGGCGATCACGCTAGACAACGGGTCGTGGGCGTACTCGGCCATGGTTCCGGACTTCTGATGAATCAATGCGGACTTCGAAATATAGTTCGTCCATCCCGCCGGGTCTATCTCTCTGTCTCACAGAAAAGGAAAGATGTTATGCCCCGTATCCTTATCACCGGCTGTTCCTCGGGTTTCGGACAGGCCATCGCCGCACGCTTCCTGAACGAGGGATGGGAGGTCGTCGCGACGATGCGCGCGCCTTCGACTCAAGGTCTGCCCGCCTCGGACCGCCTTCGCATCCTTTCACTCGACGTGACCGACCCTCACAGCATTCAGGTGGCGCTGGCCGACGCCGGGCCGATCGACGCGCTGGTCAACAATGCCGGTGTGGGCATGCTGAACGTGCTGGAAGGCGCGGGGATGGACAAGGCGCGCGAGCTTTTCGAGATCAACGCGCTTGGCACCATGGCGATGACACAAGCGGTGATGCCCGGCATGCGCCAGCGGCGCAGCGGTGTGATCGTAAACATCAGTTCCAGCGTCACGCTGCGCGCGCTGCCTGCCCTGTCGATCTATTCGGCCAGCAAGGCGGCGGTGAACGGCTTCACTCAAAGCTTCGCCCTCGAAGCCGCCGAATTCGGTGTGCGTGTCCGTCTCGTCCTGCCCGGCAGCGCACCGGAAACCTCGTTCGGCAAAAACGCCGTAGCGCGGATGGGCATGGATGTGCCCGAAGCCTACGGTCCCTTCGTGCAGGCCTATTTCCAATCCTTGCGGACCGCGACCGAAAAGACATCGACAGTCGACGTGGCGAACGCGGTCTGGCGCGCTGTCACCGATGTGAACGCCCCGATGATGCTGCCCGCCGGGCCAGATGCCGAGGCCATGTTTCGGGAAAACCGCCGTTCTGCAGCCTGAAGCGCTGACGGATTCATCGACCGCCACAGCCGATGCGGCCTGTCGCGGCACCGCAAGGATAATCCACAAATGAACCGACTGATCGACCGCGCCCGGCAACTGCCGACACCCGACCCCGCCCTGACCATTGCCTATACCCCGATCCGGCTGGCCATGCCGGACCGTCCCGACCTCGAACTGCGGCTGACCGCGCCAGCCATGGGCCTCAACCTCCCCGTCGTCCTGTTCTCGCATGGGCATGGGCCGTCGCACTACATTTCCTCCAAGGACGGCTACGCCCCGCTGGTCCAGTTCTGGGCGGAACGCGGGCTTGCGGTGATCCAGCCGACGCACGCAAGTTCCCGCGTCGGCGGGTTGGGACGTGGCCGAGTGGAGGCGCCGTTCTACTGGCGCGAGAGGGTGGCCGAGATGCGCGCGATCCTTGACCAGCTTGACGAGGTCGAGCGTCAGGCCCCAGCGGTGGCGGGGCGTCTGGACCATGGCCGTGTCGCGGTCGCCGGGCATTCCTTCGGCGGGAACACGTCGTCCCTTCTGCTTGGTGCGCGGTTGCACGGGGAGGATTTTCAGGACCCGCGCATCGGCGCTGGCGTCCTGCTAGCGGCCCCTGGCCGGGGTGGCGGCGACCTCACCCCCGACAGCGCCGCGCGGTTTCCCTTCTTCGATCTCGATTTCAGGACAATACGACAGCCGATACTGGTGGTCTGCGGGGCTGACGATGATCCGCACTTCACGCCGCGCGGTCCCGACTGGCATGCCGATGCCTTCACCGACGCGCCCGGGGCGAGCGCCCTCTTGACCATCGCCGATGTGGGCCACGGCCTTGGCGGTATCGCCGGACTGGACGCAAAGGAAACCGAGGCAGAACTCCCCGATGCGCTTGAGACGACGCGGCGCATGACTTTTGCTTGGCTTTCCCGGCAGTTCGGCATTGATCCGGGGCTATGGGACAGGGGACGAGCGGCCCTGACAGGCGGAGGCTCCGATCTGGCCAGTCTGGTCGAGACGGGCGACCGGTCCCGGTAACAGACGGCCTGCCCGGCCATACCGCTGCCCGCCCGCATCGCGATGACGGGTGGCGGTCCCTCAGGCTGCGCTGATCTCGGGCATCTTCAGATCGGCGAGCTTCCGTTGCTCGGCCATGATTTCGGTAAAGGTCAGGCCAGGGTTTGATTCGGCCAGCATGCCGACCTTCATCCAGAACTCTGCCTGGGCGTTGATTGACCGGCACATGACAAGGCTTGACCGGCGCAGCTCTTCATGCAGCTCGTCGGCGATCTTCACGATGCCCATCCGGGTCGCTCCTTTTCATTGATATGCGAACCGTATATGAAACGTATATCCGCCGCCGCCGCCCGTCAATAGTTCGGCGCCGACCGTCAGCCACAGACCACAGAAGGACCATCGGTTGCAGATCTATATCGACGTACCCGTCGCCACGCTTGCCCACAGCGCGCGGAGGACAGAGAGCATCAAGCTTTACGGGTCGGACGCCTTCGCGGGCATGCGCCGCGCCGGGGCCCTTACCGCAACGTGCCTCGATGGCGTCGCTGCGCTGGTCCGGGACCGCACGCCCCTGGCCGAGATTAACACCTTCGTCCTGGACTTCGCAGCAACCCACGGCGCAAGACCGGCCACACTGGGCTACAAGGGCTACCGGTACGCTTGCTGCACCTCGGTCAATCACGTGGTCTGCCACGGCTTCCCGAACGAACGGCTGCTGCGCGAGGGCGACATCGTTAACGTGGACGTGACGCTGGTGCTTGACGGCTGGTACGGTGATTCCAGTCGTATGTACGCGGTTGGAAAGCCGAAGCGGGCGGCCGAACGGCTGGTATCTATAGCGCACGAAGCGATGATGCGCGGCGTCCGGGCGGTCCGTCCCGGCGCGCGGTTGGGCGATATCGGCCATGCCATCCAAAGCTACGCGGCTGCCGAGCGCTGCTCGGTCGTCCGCGATTTCTGCGGTCACGGGATTGGCCAAGTGTTTCACGACTCGCCGAACATCCTGAATTTCGGGCGGCCGAACACGGGGTCAGAGCTTCGCGAGGGGATGATCTTTACCGTCGAACCGATGGTCAACCTCGGGCGACCAGAGGTGAAGATGCTGTCCGACGACTGGACCGCCGTGACCCGCGACCGGTCCCTGTCGGCGCAGTTCGAACATTCGATCGGCGTGACCGCGGACGGGTTCGAGATCTTCACCCTCTCCCCACAGGGCCTGCATGCCCCGGGCGTCGATCTTGCGAACCCGCCGTCTGACCGGGCCAGCTTGCGAGCGACGTCATGACGTCAGGACTGCCCGTGCAAGAGGACCTGACCGCGCCGGGGCCCGACGGCCCGCTTGCCGGAACGCTGACCCTTCCCCCCGGACCCGCGCCGCTTGCAACGGAAACGCCGGTGTTCCTGATCGTTCCCGGGTCGGGTCCGACCGACCGCGACGGTACTTCGCCTTTGGGCATTGCAGCCGCGCCTTACCGATTGCTCGCCGAAGCTTTGGCCGAACGCGGCTATCCTTCGGTGCGCATCGACAAGCGCGGCATGTTCGGGTCATCAGGCGCGGTGTCGGACCCGAACGACGTGACGATCGCGGGCTATGGCGATGATCTTCTGGCCTGGACGGACACGATTCAGGCCAGACTGCCGGCGCAGGGCGGCCCGCGCTGCGTCATCCCCATCGGACACAGCGAGGGCGGCCTTGTCGCCTTGGCAACCATGGCGCGTCTGCCGGATGCCTGCGGGGTGATCCTGATCGCAAGCATCGGCCGTCCGTTGGATCAGGTGATGGGGGACCAGCTGCGCGCCAATCCCGCGAATGCACCTTTCCTGCAAGAGGCCGAAGCCGCGCTTGCCGCCCTGAGGCTTGGAGAGCGGGTCGATGGAACCACGATGACGGCCGAACTCCGCCCACTCTTCGCGCCCGAGGTTCAGGGTTTCCTGATCGACGCCATGTCACATGAGCCGACCAAGCTGGCAGCGCAGGCCAGGGTTCCGATCCTCGTGATCCAAGGGACGCACGACCTGCAGGTAAGCGTCACGGACGCAACAAGGCTGGCAGAGGCGGCACCTGACGCTACGCTCTCCCTTCTGCCGCAGGTCAATCACGTCCTCAAGCATGTGGCGTCCCATGACCCCGCAGCGAACCTTGCAACTTACGCCGACCCGGACCTTCCAATTTCCTCCGCTGTCGTGGATGCAATTGTGCAGTTCGTTGCGAAGATGGCGCGGGGTTAGGGTCGGCGAGCGCACTCCTTCAACGCGGCAACGATTGCGGCGGCCTCGGCCGCGAGCTGCCCGCGCGTCGGCGTGACCCCCAAGACCACCATGCGCCAGTAAAGCGGGGCTGGCAGCAGGTCGAGAGCGAGATCACGGTCAATGTCCGGGTCCAACTCGCCCCGCGCAACCGCGCGGTCAAGGATGATTTGCGCCTGCGCCCGGCGCGCCTTGGCCACCTGCGTGTTCAGGTCCCGCATGGCCGCGGACCGCGCGGCCTCGGCATGAAGGTCAGGCAGGATGCGACGGATCATGGGGTGGCGCAGAACCGCTCTCAGGCGGGTCAGGAAGGCCAGAACATCGGCCGCCAGGCTTCCGTGGTCTTCAGGCATGGCCAGCGACAGCCCGACCGTAGACACCGCCGCGACTGCAAATTCCTGGTGCGACGAGAAGCGGCGGTAGATCGCGGCTTTGCCCGCCCCGGCCCTGGCGGCAACCCTTTCAAGGCTGATGGCGGCAAAGCCGCGTTCCGCCCATTCCTGAAAGAAGGCGCGATACAGCGCATCGGTCAGCCCGGTGCTTTGCACGGCGGCCCCGGACGGCTTGCGTTTGATTTTATGGACGGAACGGTTGCGTTCCAACGAATTCACCCCTATATCGTCGATACGTTACCGTTCCATCCATAAAGGGTCCCGACATGGCTGACAAGTTCGATAGCTTCTCTGACCTGCTTCGCGCCGCACTGGGTGACCGGCTCGCCCCGGCGGACGGGTTGCTCGACATGTTCACGGAGGATGTCGTGTTCGAATTTCCCTATGCGCCGGAAGGGCTGCCCGAGCGGCTGGACGGGTCGGCTGCGCTCGCGGCCCATCTGGAGAGACTTGGCCCGTTGATTGCTTTCGGTCAGATGGAGCTGGGCACTGTCCATGACGCTGGCGACACGGTGATCTTCGAATTCTCCTGCAATGGTCAGGGCGTCACCACCGGTGCGCCTTACAACCAGCACTACATTTCGGTCGTCACCTTGCGCGACGGGCGCATTGCCGAGTACCGCGACTACTGGAACCCGCTTGTCGTGCTGACGGCCCTTGGCGGGCCCAAGGCCGCAGCCGCCGTGTTTGCAGGTGCGGCGTGATGGTTGGGTGCGTCCTCATCACTGGCGGAAAGGGAAAGACGGGCCGCCGCGTCGCGTCCCGCCTGACTGCGGCAGGCATCGACGTCGCGATTGGCACGCGCACGCCCACCGGCCCTCATGACAGGCGCTTTGACTGGGCGGACCCGTCATCCGCGTCGGACTTCGCGGGATGCGATGCGGTCTACCTCGTCGCGCCCACCGATCGCACCGACCATCTGGCCGTGATGCAACCTCTGCTGCAACAGGCCATGGGCCAGGGCGTCCAGCGGTTCGTCCTGCTCAGCTCGTCGCTTCTGGAATCCGGCGGCCCGATGATGGGCGAGGTTCACGCATGGCTGGCGAAGACCGCGCCGGACTGGGCGGTGCTGCGCCCCTCCTGGTTCATGCAGAACTTTTCCGAAGGGCCGCATGCCGCGACGATCCGGGAAGATGGGATCATCTACAGCGCGACCGGCACCGGGCGCGTCGGCTTCATCGACGCCGAGGACATCGCCACCACCGCCGCCACGTGCCTGACGGCCGAAACGCCGCTGAATTCCGACGTCGTGCTGACCGGGCCAGAGGCATTGAGTTACGACGATATCGCCGCAATCCTCTCATCGGCCCTTCAGCGGCCGATCCGCCACATGTCGCTTGAGCCGGCCGCCCTGATTGCGCGTTTCGTGGCGCAGGGCCTGCCGCCTGACTATGCCACGACGCTGACGCGCATGGACATGGACATCGCGGCGGGCGCCGAGGATTGCATCACAGCGGCGGTCGCGCAGCTGACCGGCCTGCCGCCAACATCCTTCCGCGACTTTGCCCAAAGCGTCGCCAAGGCATGGACTTGATATCCGCCGGGATCACGTCCATTCCGGCATGAAGGCCTCGTTATACCGCGCGCCGAACCCTCCTGCCGGAAGGATCTCGGCGATCCGTCGCAAATCGTCGTCAGAGAGCTGGAGGTGGACCGAGCCGACGTTCTCCTCCAGCCGCGCGATGTTGCGCGTGCCGGGAATGGGAACGATGTCGTCGCCCTGGGCCAAAAGCCAGGCCAGCGCCAGTTGCGAAACCTTTGCACCACGCTTAAGTGCGAAGGCTTCAAGCTGGCGCACCGCCTCGACGTTCTTCTCGAACGCGCCGGGCTGCCAGCGCGGATCGAAACTGCGCATGTCGCTTTGGTCGTACTGGTCCGCCGGTTTGGCCGCACCGGTCAGGAAGCCGCGGCCCAGCGGCGCGTAGGGCACAAAGCCGATGCCAAGGTCGCGCAGCAGCGGAAACAGCGCTTCGACATCGCGCTCGAACAGCGAGTATTCGGTCTGCAGCATTGCCACCGGCTGGACTGCATGCGCACGGCGGATGGTTTCTGGCCCTGCCTCGCTTAGCCCGAAGTGGCCGACCTTTCCTGCCTGGATCAGGTCCTTCACCGTTCCCGCCACATCCTCGATCGGCACGTTGGGATCGACGCGGTGCTGGTAAAGCACGTCGACATGGTCAACCCCTAGGAAACGCAGACTATTGTCCAGCACCTTTCGGATGTGGTCCGGCCGGCTGTCATAGCCATAGTCGCGCGTCCAGCCGAACTTGGTGGCGATCACGACCTCGTCGCGCACGGGTGCCAGCGCTTCGCCGACGACGCGTTCGTTGTGACCCCAGCCGTACAACTCGGCGGTGTCGAAGAACGTGACGCCGATCGCGTGGGCGTGCCTGATCGTCCTGACCGCGTCATTCGTGCTGTCGGGTCCGTAGAATTCGGTGATGCCCATGGCGCCATAACCGATGGCCGACACCTCCGGGCCGTTCCGACCAAGCTTGCGACGCGGTAGGGTGTTCTCTCGACGGTTGGTGACCACGGTTGTTTCCTTTGCGGTGCGTGCCTATTCTGGCATCTGGGATAACTATTGGCACTGAGTGCCATTATCTGCATGGAGTGTCAATGCAGTCGCCTTCCGCTGGCTCCGGCCAGTCACTCAGAACGATCAAGGCCGACGCGGTTGCCGCGTCCATTGCGGCTACCGCGCTGGCTTTGTTCGACAAAAGGGGGTTTGACGGTGTCACGGTCGATGAGATCGCGGCTGCATCGGGTATCTCGCGGCGAAGCTTCTTCCGCTATTTTGCGACGAAGGAAGACATCGTGGTGTCTGGCCACGCCGCTTTTGGTGAGAGAATCACGGAACGGGTAAAGGCCAGGCCAGAGGGCGAGGATGTCTGGCTCTCGCTGCGGCGCGGCTACGATATCCTTGTCGACAACGTGGACCGCGATCCCGAGGGTGCGGCCAGGACCATGCGCGTCATCAACGCCACGGCCAGCCTGCGCGCCCATACCATCGAAAAGCACATCGTCTGGGCGGTCAGTCTTGCCCCCGAAATCGCCCGCCGCCTGGGCGACACCACCGCCCGGCGGCTGGAGGCCGACGCGCTGGTTCACGCATCCTTTGCCTGCCTCGATGTCGCGCTGGCCCACTTCATTCCGGGCCGCGATGTGTCCCTTGGCGAAAGCCTTGACACGGCCTTCGATGCGGTCCGCCCGCTTCATCCGCGCTGAGGCGGCCGGTCTTTGGCTCGGCCGCGATCAGTCGCCTGATCTCGCCGGTGTCCGCGCCGGTCCGGACTTGCGCGTCGTCCACCAGATGATCGCGGTGATGACCGCAAGCCCGGCGCTTGGCACCAGATTGGCGGGGGTTCCGGCAATCTCGCCTCGGCTGCTCAGGTCGCCCCCCAGATCAAGGTGAAGCGTCGTGGCAAGGACCAGGGCGCTGACGTTGTAGACCGCGTGCAGAACGACCGCGACCTCAAGGCCTCCCATTCTCCAGGTAACGATGCCCATCGCACCAAACAGTACGAGGTATGAGCCAAGGATGTACGGGTCGAGCGTGCCGTGAAACAGCGAGAAGAGGATGGTCGTGACACCGATCCCGAGCAGCGCGCCAGACCGGGACCCACGCGCCCAACTGCCGACAACGCGGAACATCAAGCCACGGAACCCGTACTCCTCGCCTGCCGCCGCCAGCGGGGTAAGTGTCATGCCGATGATGAAGAACGCGACGAGATCGATCGTGCTCCATGGGACCCTGTCACCAGGCATGAGGAGGGACCCGACGGAGATGACGACAAGCAGGAAGGGGCCGAAAACCAGCAACGCGCGGCCAAACACCGCGAACCGGAAGCATCCCGCGACCGAATGCAGCGAGCGGGCGGGAACTTGATAGAGGAAGCGCTGAAGCAACATGCTGTAGGGAATGAGCAAAGCCAAAGCGAATGCCCCTGCAGCGTGTTGCAGCGGCGTGAACCCGGTCCGACCCAGGAACCGGGTGTCGATTGTCGAGGCAACGGCGAGACACAGTTGCGCAAAGCCTATCAGGCCGGCAAAGAGCAGAATGATCGCGACAAGGCCGCGGATAATCCGCCGCTCTTCGCCCGCGAAAACCCGGTGGTATTCCGCTTCGGCCGGCATCTCATGTGCTCTTGTGGTCTTGTCGGGTTGCAGGAACCAGCTCTCGGCCTTGCTGTGCATTCTCTTCCTTTCTTTCAGACCACCGGGGGCGTCCTGTCGCATCCCAGAGAACTAGAGCCGCTTCAGGAAAAACTGCCGTGCCTCGTTCTCGGGATAGCCGTCGATACGGCCAAATTCGTGGTAGCCCAGACGCTTGTAGAAGTCGGGCGCCTGAAACGAGAATGTGTCGAGCCAGATGCCATCCATCCCACGCAAGCGCGCCTCTGCCTCAAGGCGCGCCATCAACTGGGCACCGACCCCCTTGCCGCGGCCTTCCTCGGCCACCGCCAGAAATTCGACGAAAACCCATTTCAGATCCGGAAAGAAACGGGAGGAAAGACCCCCAAGGTAAATACCCTCTTCATGGGCTTCGAAGACAACCATTTCGGACTTGAATGATTTCCCGATCGCCTTGGAGTGACGATCTAGAAGCGCCAGAATGCGGCCGCGCGCCTCATCCTCGGACCCTTCGGCGAGACGGATATCGGTCATGCTTGCACCCTCCGGCACGTTTGATCCGGGCAGTCCGGCATCCCGCGAGGGTTGGCGCCATGATCGTCCGCCCAGGGCATGCCAACACGCACGTCCGTCTTGGCGCCGATCTTGGGTCCATTGTTCTGCGGTTCTCTCATGGCGTGCTCATTCTTTTCCTATTGTTGGTTCTTCGAACCTTTCGATGATGGCCGATCAGCCACCTTCGCCGATCAGGCAGATGCTTACCCCAAAACTGAAGGATGCGGTCGTTCCGAAGCTCTCAGTCCGCTTTCGTGACCTCAAGCCCCGTCCAGTGGGCGGCAAAGGCCCACATGTCTGCGAACTCTGCGATTACCATCGCTGTCGGCTTGCCGGCCCCATGACCGGCGCGGGTTTCCACACGCAGGAGGTGCGGCTGGGGTCCGATGTCCGCGGCCTGAAGGGCAGCGGCATACTTGAACGAATGGGCCGGAACGACCCTGTTATCCGTGTCTGCCGTAGTGACCAGAATTGCCGGGTAACGTCCGCCTTCGCGGATGGTGTGGAGCGGAGAATATGAAAGCAGGGTGCGGAACTCTTTCTCGACGGAAGGGCTGCCGAACTCCTCTACCCAAGTGGCGCCGCTGGTGAAGCGATCGAAACGCAACATGTCAAGCACACCCACCCCCGGCAAGGCGGCCGCGAACAGGTCCGGCCTTTGGTTGACGACGGCGCCAATCAGCAGTCCACCATTCGATTCTCCATGAATCGCGAGCCCGTCAGCGGGCGTGATGCCCTTGCCAATCAGATACTCACCGGCGGCGATGAAGTCGTCGAACGCGTTCTGCTTGTTTCCCCGCCGTCCGGCATGGTGCCAGGCCTGGCCGTATTCGCCCCCGCCGCGAATGCTGGCCACGGAATAGACGCCGCCCTGCTCGACCCAGGCG
>CAYQAQ010000019.1:0-16618 GCA_964415495.1 uncultured candidatus Brocadiaceae bacterium
TCGACCCCGCCGCGATCACCGACCCCACGCTGGATGGCCTGGACCTGGGCCAAGCCCGCCCGCGCCGCCGCATGGTCGTTGGCCAAGGCCAAGGCCTCGCGATACAGCGCGGCGGCGTGCTCCCACGCACCCCGCGCCACCGCAGCGTGCGCCTCAGCGACCAGCGCATCCGCCGCTGGCGCGGGGACGAGCGTGGGTGCCTCGACCGCCCATCCGGGGGCGACAAGCGCCAGCACAGCCAAAGTCGTGGAGAGAAGACAGCGCACAGGAGTTTCTCAGCGCAGGCTTTCGCGCTCACCGAGATCGATGATTTCGGCACTGAGCAGGAAGAACAACCGGCGCTGGTCATCATAGACGCCATTGCGGCTGAACAGGCGGCCCAGGAACGGGATGTGGCTCAGGAAGGGAATACCGGTGTGCACCCGTTGGCGCGAGGTGTTATTGAAACCACCGATGAGCAAGGAGCCCTTATCAGGCAACATGACCGTGGAGCGCAGCGTACGCACCTGGACATTGGGCAATTCGATGGGGAAAGGCAGGCCTTGGATGACCGTGCCCAAGCCAGCGCCGCCTGTATTTATTATGCGTGGAGCCGTGATCAACTCGACGAAGACGCCGACCAAGGTCACCGAACTGGGGCGAATCTCCATCGTGATGTATTTGCGATCAGAGCTGACCACAGGCCGTACATCCAGGATGTCGCCGAAGGTCAGCACGTCGATCACGGGATCGAGATTGTTGTTCACCACCCCGTAATCAGAAATGTAGGCGTACTGGTTCATGAACGCGGCGTGCGCGCGCTGATTATTGAAGCAGGTGATGGTCGGGTGCTGCAGAATTTGGGCATCAGCTTCCATCTCGACCGCTGAGAAAATGGCATTGATCTGGGTCTGACCGAAGAAGCCACCGCCGTTGAACGTGCTTTCGACGGCCAGACCGCGATTGAACTGCCCGCCCCCACCGGGGAAGCCGCTCTGCACATCCCAAATGCCGGTCGTGGTTCCAGGCAGGTTCTGGTTGAGCGCACCATTATGGAAACTGGTTTGATTTTGCCGGGCGACCCCAAATCCCGAGCTGGCATTCACCATGCCGGCGGGAAGATTGTGATAATCGAAACCGATTTCTTCGAAGAAGCCCTTGCGGATGTCGAGCAGGCGCACACTGACGTTCACCTGCAGCTTGGACTGATTGCGCTGCTCATCGAGCAAGGCGACCACGAGCGCATGGATCTCAGGCGTCTGGCTGACGAACAAGGTGGTGCCGCGCACTTCGATCGCGACGCCTTCGCCGTCCCACTGATCCGGAGCGACATTTTCCTGCAGGAAGACGCGGAGATCTTCCGGCTCGATCGCATTGTCATCCGCCACGGCGGCACCGCCGAAAAGATCGAAAGCGCCCCCTCCACCGGCAGCACCGCCGCTAGCATAGGCAAGTTCGCGTGCCGGCATGTCGCGCACGGGGGAAACCAGATCGGCGATATCGTACATGCGCAGGGCAATTGCCCCAGCGATCGGCTGATCGGCGATGAAGATGGCCTGATTCTGAATCGCCATGTGCAAGCGACCCATCTCCAGCACCCACTTGAGCGCTTCGCGGAAGCGCATGTCACGGGCGCGGAAGGTGATCGGCGCGGCGCCAGAGGCGTACACTTCCGGCGCGACGATGATGTTGAGACCGGTGACTTGGCGGAAGAAGGCGATGACGTCTTCGAACGGCATATCTTCAAATTCGAACGTGACGACCTGATCCATGCGCGCATGGATGGTCGCCATCCATGGCTCTTCGCGGCCGACGCCTAACTCGGGCGCTTTGCGCATGGCGCGCCGTTGCCAGTCTTCGGGATAGACCAGCAGCTCGGATTGCGGAATCAGCGACTTGTGCAGCTCTTCGTGCACGCGGGTCAGGCGCTCAAGACGATCTTCGCGATTGAGGACATCGAACTGTTCGTGACCGCGGCGACGGGCGCGCAAATACAAGTCGCGCGCGTCTTCGCGCCGGCGATCGAGTTCATAGGCATTCCAGGCATCGACTTCGGCCCGCTTGAAATCGCGGCGATCGAAGGCCATGCGGGCGCGCCGCAGCATTTCGTCGACTTTGGCACGCAGCGCGGTTTCTTCAGTCTGACGGCGATCTTCTGCGACGACGGCGGCCCGCTGGCGATCTTCACCGCTGCGCCGCAGTTCGGCCTGGCGGTCCTTAGCGCGAGCTTCGAGCTTTTTGGCCACCACTTGGGCCGGCAGATCGCCAAAGTCGAACTGATACGGGAAGGTGCGCAACGCGATGTCGACGCTGTCGTAGGCCAATTCAGCGCCGGCGTAATCGCCGGCCGCCATTTTGCGATCACCGTCTTCGAGTTGCGCCGCCATGCGCACCGCGGTTTCTTGGGTGCGCACATCTTGGGTGTTGGCCAGCCAGGTGTTGGCCGCTTGCAGACGATTATCGCGCACCCCTTGGATGGCGAGAATATTGTCGCGCAACTCCGCAGCGGCGCGATGCGGCGGATACCGACGCAGGGCTTCTTCGACGAGCTCGCGAGCCTCGACAAAACGCGCCGCCTGAAAATGGGCCCGCGCTTCGAGATAGGTCGCTTCCGCGGCAACCAGATCCGGATTGGGCGTGGTGTCGTTCACCGCCTGTTCCCAGAAGGCATGCTGCTCGGGCAACATCGCAGGCGCGGGCGTGGGTTCTGCCGCAGAGACAGCGCATGCCGTCAGGGTGGCAAGCAGGACCGGGAGGCGGAAAGTGGCCATACGGCAACCTCGGGGGGCAACAGAGGAATCCTTGGAGACACCGCCGCTGGCCTGCACAGGCAGGACGACAGCGTGGAGATCGGCAGGGATGTCGTTCACGGAAGTGGGGCTAGGCTAGAGGGTTGGACGGGGTGGGAACCCCCCGCCCGGGGGCTGGCGGCGAGCGTGTCTCTCACGCCCGCCTCCACGATCAACGCGCGCGGCGACGAGGTGCCGGAGCGCCACCGCCACCGGGCGGCATCATGCTCGGGTCCATCATATCGGGCGACATCATATCCGGCAGCATCTCGCCCTCTGGAGGGACACCGGGACCTGGTCGACGGGGATCGGGGGTCCGGACCGGGGCAGCCACGGGGGCTGGGGGGACCACGCCTAGCTTCCAGATGCGCAGGACCCTCTTGTTGATGGGCTCCCAGTAGACCAGCTCGCCTGTCGATAGCTCGTAGTACGGCGTATCCGTCTTAGCCAAGGCGTCCCCTGCCTTGCGCAGCTCTTCCAGCGGGCCGGCGTCCGGCTGATGCAGAATCGGCTCGGCTATCCGCAACGGCTGCGGCTTAAAGCCTGCCGCGTCTTCGCGGAATGCCTGGGCTTCATCACCACCTTGGATGGGCGGGTCCAGGATTACATCGCCGAGCGGAATGGTGACGCGCCCCAACCGCACAAACGTGGATTCCGTGTTGGTACGGGTGTTCTTGAGGACGGCCGCATCCGTACGAGCCGTACGGGTGCGCAGCTCCAGCTCCCGGCCTGGTTGGCCGTCTTTGCGCGCTACATCGCGGACCTGATGATAGATGATGCGCTCCACATCGCGTTCGACACGCACCAAAACGAATGGCGTGGTGAGGTCGATCTTGGTTTTCATTTTCCGCTCATCGAGCGGATTAACCTCTTCCACCACACCACCCAGGACCTCGCCTCGCTTGACCCGAAAGCTTTGGACATTGAGCCACGCGCTGCGCTCACCATCGCGCATCAGTTTGGTGAGCAGGAAGGTCGCTTCGATATTATCGAGGTCCGGTGCCAACCGGGTGAGCTGGAAGCGGATCGGCGACGACACCGTCACCGAGGATGGTTCGCTCCAAGGACCGACATGGAGGGTTTCATTGGCTTCCAGGATTATACCGGCTGGCACGGTGGATTCCGGACGGATCAAACCTTCGACCAACGCCGCCTCGTCCACACCCGCTACGGCCCTGTTCAGGCGCGCAATATAAACGGAAGCGGCGTCTTTATCGGCATCTTCGGGCAGGGCGCGTCCTGCATGCACCAGCACGGAGCCGCCGTCACCCTGACCGAAGCGGTATCCGCTCGCGGCAATCAGGAATTGGGCGCGAAACGTATAGGTCGCAAAGTCTTTGGCGTCGGTCAGATGGATCGGCTCGCCGAACTTTTCAAACGGAATGATGCCACCGACCGGCACCCAGCTTTCGCCGTCCTGACGTTGGATGCGCGCACCGACGATGGTGGCGTGGTTTTCGATCGCACCACCCGCTGCACGCTTCCACACGATGTCATCGCCATCGCCAATACGCTCCAGCAAGCGGATGGCTGGGGGCAGGCCCAAGGTCAGACTGACGGCACCGACCTGGTCTGCGGCCTTGAACTGCGGTGGCATCGCTTCGTACACGTAGAAGAAATCGCTCAGCCCAACGGTTGGCCCCAAGTCCGGATGCGCCGTGGTCCAGGCCATGACGGTGTCGGCCACGACCGCGTTCGCCAAGTCGCTGGCGAGCCGATTGGCATAACGCGGCACGCTCTTCAGTTGCGGCGGCTGCGCTTTCGGCCGGTATTCTTCGATATACGCAATCTCTTCCTTGATCTTGCCCGCGGTCATCCCGGTGGATGCCGAAGCCCGAATGTCAGGGTTGTTGATCGCGCCATACATGATCCACAGACAGATGACGCCGACGAGGCCGACCACCGCCTTTTCGCCATGCAGGATCGCAAGATCTTTCGGGCTCATTCGAAGCCTCCTTCCATGCCAGGCTGCATATCCATGGGCATACCCGGTGGCATGCCTGGCGGCATACCCATGGGGTCATCGCTGCCCGGATATCCACCGGGGATCCCACTCGGCATGCCGTACGGCTGCTGCAGGGACTCCAGCGTCTCGGCTGTCGGATCCGGCATCTTGCTGTAATCGAGCACAACCAGATCGACTTTCAGTTCCGCGACCGCAGCGGCCGGCTCACCGGCGGCATCGACCGTCCGTCGCCGACCGGCGGGGAGACGGTCCTGACGCGTCAGCGTCGATCCGGCAACAATGGCAATCGGGCGCTCCAGGGATTCCAGGCCCGCCAAGGTCGCCAGCAGCGAGGATTCGGTGCCATGCAACGTCAGCGTCAGCCGAATGTAGGTGGCGTAGGACGCGGTCACTCCGAGCAGCGGTTCCGTGTCGCGCGCCCATTCCAGACCGGCGATCGCCGCCGGACGACGCACGGTCTGATCCGGATCGACTACCGGGTTGGGCCTGGCGTCGGCGGCGGACGCCAACACCACCCGACCCAAGGCCTGGATGATGCGAAACCGCGTGGTGAGCTGGGCGTGCTCGTCAGCGGGCGGCAAGGGACCGGTACGGGTGAAGAGACCGAGCACCCCGCGAAGGGTGGCGCCCGTTGCCGGGTCCAGCGGATTGTCCTCATGCGCCGATGCGCCGCCAACCGTGGCGAGATCGCCAGGCGGTTGCAGACCGGTCGTCTGCGCGGTCCGCGTATCCTCGGGCACCACCAGACAGTTGGCATCGCGCAATTGCGTCACGAACTGAGCCGTCTGTGCCTGATAGGCGGTGAACCACGCCAACAGATCGCGATTTTCCGAAATCGGTTCGTGCAGATTCTTGCTGCGCGCAACCAAGTCGGTCTGAATATCTTTCAATTGTTGGCGATATTTGATAACATTTGGCTCGATCTCTTTTGCCCAACGCGGCGTCAGCAGATAATCATTGGTCAGGCGCTGGATCTCCGCATCGATGACCGGGTCCCAGGGCGGACCGCCGACAGGATCGCCTTTACGGGCCCGTTTGACTAGATTGGCGAAACCTTTGACTTTGCTGTCGAGTTGCGCTTTCACCTCGACCGAATTGAGCTCGCGACCATTGATAGTTCCCCTAGGAGAAAAAATCGCCGCGCCAATGAGGAGCGCAATGAGCACCACCCCGGCTATTATACTGAGCAGGTAAGGTTTGATCTGGTTCATGGCGTCGTCTCCTGCGCCACCACCGGCGCTTTGGCTGGCAGGACACAGTGGAAGGTCGCTCGCGCCGCCCGCACCCGCACTTCGCGCTCAAGCGGACGCAGATTGCCCCGTTCATCCAAGAAATTGTCGTCATTGTACCAGTAACTGATTTCGGCCGGCGTATTGGTGGGACTCTGCACGTCGACGAACAGGCGGTCGCCGCTGTGCAGGTTACGCATGCTGGCCGGCACCGGCAGGCCTTTCAGGCGATCGATGATTTCCTGGCTGAGCTTGAGAATGTCGACGCCCTCCTGTACGATCAGCACCTCGACCACCACGCGGCGCGGCTCGCTGAGCGGATTGAAGGGGTCGGCCAGGACCTGATGCGGTGGCACCTCGATCTTGGCCAGATACACGCGCTGCATCTGTTCATCGCCTTCGGCGACTTCCATCGGCGGCTCGTATTCGACCCGACCGTAGGAGGCGATGGCTTCGCTGATCGCCTGGACCACTCCCTGATGAGCGGCGAGATGCACGCCTTTGTGGCGACCGTAGAGCGCGAACACATCCAGGCGCTTCGCCAGCGGGGCCACATCCTTCAAGATCTTTACAGCCTCTTGTGAAAAACGGGTATTGTCTTGGACTGCGGCGTCAATCTTTTCGATCAGATCACGATTTTCCTTAATCGCAGCGCTATGCGCCATGTGGTGGACGACGATGGTGATCAGGACGGCCGCCAGAATCACCGCCGTAGCCCAGCGCTTGGTCTTGAGCAATTGCTCGAAACGCGCCTTGGTCGGCATCAGATTGACATTGGCGGCAGCGACGCCGGTGCCCTGCACCGCCAAGCCCATGGCGACGCCCAGCGACTGGAGGTCGACCAGGAAATGTTCACGGTCCATGCCTGGCGCGACCTTGATGTGCTCCAAGTCCTCGAGCGAGATGATCGCCATGCGCAGGCGATCGGCCATGTATTGCGCGAGATTCGGCAGACGGAAGGTATTGCCTGAAATAACGATGTTTTCGAGCGACGCTTCCTTGTTCTGGCCCTTGTAGAAGCCCAGGCTGCGGGTGACTTCGCTGACCAGTTCGTTGAGTGTGGCTTCGATCAGCTTGAACGCCCGATCGGCCTGCTGGCTGTCGCCGAGCTGGCGCTTGAGCTGTTCGGCCTCTTCGAATGAGACCTTGAACTTCTTCATCAAGGCTTTGGTGATGTCGTTGCCCGAGGCGGCCAGGTTGCGCATCCACAAGGCGTCGCCCTGATAGAGCACCAGATCGGTATTCTCGGCGCCAACGTCGAGAATGGCGATGGTGTCGGTGGGCGCGAAAACCTGGTCGTACTTGACGAAGTTGTACAGCGCCAAGCTCGACACCGAGACGCCGACCAGGTTGATGCCGGCCTTCTTACACTTGTTCAGCAGCTCATGGATGAGCTCTTTACGCGCGGCGAAGATGGCGACGTCGTTGGAGGCGCCATCAGCGGCCGGCGACAGGTGGTAGGACCATTCGACATCATCGAAATCGCCTGGAATCTGCTGGCGGGCCTCCAACTCCACCATCTTGGCAACCTTCTTGGGGTTGATGATGGGGATATTGATGGTGCGCGAGAAGATTTGACGGCCGGAGAGGGACGCGACCACCGGGGTCTGCGCGAAGGACTCGCGGCTGGTGAGAGCTTGCAAGGCCTTAGCGACAGCCTCTTCGCGGTCGACGGTCTCTCCGTACTCAATCGGCTCGATGGCGTAGCTGACGACCTCGACGTCAGCACCGGCGCGCCGCAACAGCACTGCTTTGATGCAGGAATGCCCGATGTCGAGGCCCCAGGCTTGGGGGTTTTTTTCCATAAACTCAATCCGGACGCCAGATTACGGCGAAAACAAGATGGCGGGACCGGCAGACTGTAGGGTGACCAGCGCAAAGCGTCAAAGCCGCCGGGGACGGCACTGGGGCTGGTGTGTGACTGCCGGAGGTGCGGTAACCCGCGCCGCAAACGCGCCTTAGGGCGGGAATGTGCCAGGGATTGTGGCTCCCGCCGGCCTAGCCATACTTTCCCGGCCTGACCACGATCACCCGCCGCCATCTCCTCGCCCTCGGGGGCGCCATGTCGCTGACCTGGTTGGGCCTCGACCGCCGCCTCGCCGCCACCGAGCCGGCCGGACTGACCCGCTTGCCGGCCCTGGTGCCGGACGCCCAAGGCCTGCTCGACCTGCCACCGGGCTTCCGCTACGAGATCGTCTCGCGCGCTGGCGCGGCCATGGCGGATGGCTTCCGCACGCCTGAGGCGATGGACGGCATGGCTGCCTTCGCCGGGCCGGACAACAGCGTCCTATTGGTGCGCAATCACGAATTGAACCCGGGGCACGCCAAAGAGAGCGCTTTTGGCCCTGACCGCGCCCTGTTCGCGCAGGTGCCGGACGGGCGCTGCTACGACGTCGGCGGCGGCAAAACGCCCAGTCTCGGTGGCACCACCACCATCGTGGTCGACGCCAAGACCGGCGCCATGCGCCACGAATTCCTGAGCCTGGCCGGCACCAACCGCAACTGCGCCGGCGGCCCCACGCCGTGGGGATCCTGGATCACCTGCGAAGAAGACCTCACCATGCCCGGCACCAACGGCAAAGGCTGGGTCGCCGAGCAGGCCCACGGCTACGCCTTCGAGGTCCCCGCCACGGCCGAGCCTGGTCTCGCCGAGCCCATCCCCCTGCGCGCGATGGGACGCTTCAATCGGGAAGCGATCGCCGTTGATCCCGCCAGCGGCATCGTCTACCAGACCGAGGACGCCCGTGACGGCGTGTTCACCCGCTTCATTCCCAGCGAACCCGGCAACCTCCGAGCCGGGGGGCGCCTCCAGGCCCTGCGCTTGGAGGGCTTTGCCAAACCGACCACCAGTAACTGGGATGCGCAGGATGTTGCGGTCGGACAGTCCTTCGCCTGCAGCTGGGTCGACATCGCCAACCCCGAGGACAATCCCGGGCGTCAGGCACGCAAGCAAGGCTGTCCCGCGTTCACGCGCGGCGAAGGCTGCTGGTATGGGAAGGGCGCGGTATGGTTCGCCTGCACGGACGGCGGCATTGCGCGCAAAGGCCAGATCTGGCGCTATGAACCTGGCGCCAACGCCGATGACGGCGGCCGCCTGACGCTGTTCGTGCAGCCCGATGACGGCGCCGTCCTGGAAAACGTCGACAACCTGACCGTCGCCCCCTGGGGCGGCTTGATCGCTTGCGAAGACAATGCCTCCAGAGACGCGACACCGGAAAATCGCCTCGTCCACATTCGCCCGGACGGGGTGCCCGAGCTCTTCGCCATCAATCGCCTCAATAATAGCGAAATGGCCGGTGCCTGCTTCTCGCCCGACGGCACCTGGATGTACGTCAATATCATGTTTCCGGGCATCACGCTGGCGATCACCGGGCCGTGGCCGAGCTAACAGGAACGGAAAATCGTGCGTGGCGGCACTCGGCACTCATCATATTGATCACGTGAAACAACGGGTCAGCATGCGGCCCCTATGCCTGAAAACGCCCGTGTCCTAACGCCCGCATGGAATGATCCCGGCACCCCCTTCCGCCATACCTGGGAAGGCCTGGGCAACATTGATCAGTTCCGCTGGTTCGTGCGCGCCGACACCCAAGAGCAACTCGCGCTGGCGCACGAGGAGATCGGCCTGCGTCATGTGCGCGCGGTGGGCATGTTCGACGACGAGCTGCGAACGTATTCGGTGCCGCCCACCGCCTGGCGCGACAAAGAACGCCAGCACGCGCCCAACTGGCAGATCGTCGACCAGTGCATTCGCCGCATGCTCGACTCAGGCGTCAATCCGATGTTCACCACCAGCTTCTGCCCGTCCGCGCTGGCGTCGGGGCCGACCACGGTGTTCACCACCAAGGGGCGCACCAGTCCGCCGAAAGACGACGCCGCGTGGAGCGCCTTGGTGCGCGACGGGGTTGAACACGCGATCCGCATGTGGGGCCGCGACGTGGTGCGCGGCTGGTACTTCGAAGTGTGGAATGAACCCAATCTCGGCGGCAAAGACGCCACCAACGGGTTCTTCGGCGGCGACTTCACCGATTTCTGCCGCTTGTGGGATATCACCTGGCGCGCGATCAAGTCCGTCGATCCGGCCCTGCGTGTCGGCGGGCCGTCCGCCGCGCGCGCCGAATGGGTGGCCGAATTGCTGGAGCACGCACGCAAGGCCGGTACGCCGCCGGACTACATCATCACTCACTGCTACAACAACGACAGTGACGCGCAGCCGCTGTCGCCGTTCGATGGGCCGCAAGAAGACCGCGCCAGCAAGTCACCGAACTTCTTCAATGGCGTGGTACGCGGTACGCGCAGTCTGCTCGACCAGCTCGGTTTTCGCGGTGAAATCCACTGGAATGAATGGGGCAGATCCTGGCATCCCACCGACCCGCAGCGCGAAAGCGCCTTGGAAGCCGCCTTCATTGCCCGGGCCATGGCGCAGGTTTCCCAAGACGGCGACTATTTCGCCTATTGGTGCTTAAGCGACATCTACGATCAGGTCGGCTATAATGCGTCGGCGTTCTGCGGCCATTACGGCATGCTCAATCTGCACGGCCTGCGCAAACCGTCGTGGCAAACGCATCGCCTGTTGCGGCGCCTCGGCACCACGCGCGTTCCCGTCGCCGGCGGCGACGGCTTTACCGACGCCATCGCCACCAGCGACGGCGGTCGCCGCATTCTGGTCTACGCACATCCCACCACTTTCGCCGACCCCCTCGCCACCGGTACGGTCAGTATTCGCATGGACCGCGAACCGCGGCAACCCAGCCTGTGGCGCATCGACCGCCGCGACAACAACATCATCACCCGCTGGCAGGAACTCGGCAGCCCGGCCTACCTCGACCGCACCGCGCTGGCTGACCTGCGTGATCACAACGGGCTGCACACCAGCCCCAACGCCGTCACCGTCACGCGTGACGCCGACGGCTGGCTGGCGACCTTCAGCCTGGAAAACCCAGGCGTCGCGTTGCTGGAAATCGCGTAGTCACGCGCCCCCTGAAACGCACAAAACCCGGCCCAAAAGGCCAGGGTTTGTGCGTTTGGCGGAGAGGGGGGGATTCGAACCCCCGATGCCCTTGCGAGCATATCGGTTTTCGAAACCGACGCGTTCAGCCGCTCTGCCACCTCTCCGGGTGCGTGCGAGGGGCGACACCGTAGCGAGCCGACCCCCTCCGGCAAGTGGCGGTCAGCCGGCGATGGCGGCGCGGACGTCCTCCCAATGCGTCTTGGGATCGACCTTGGGCCACACTGTTTTCAGCACGCCATCGGGACCGATGAGAAAGCTGCTGCGACTGGGGTATTGGCCGCCTTCGGGCAAGGTGCCGTAGGCACGCGCCAGGGCGCCTGCGGGATCGACCAGGAGGTCGAACGGGAGGCTGAACTTGGCCTTGAAGGCGCGATGACTGGCGGCGTTATCAAGGCTGACGCCATAAATCACCGCGGCAAGGTCGGCACCGTGATCGCGGAAATTGCAGGCCTCGATGGTGCAGCCCGGCGTGTCGTCCTTGGGGTAAAAATAGATCAGTACGTGCTCGCCGGCGTGTTGGGCCAAC
This sequence comes from uncultured candidatus Brocadiaceae bacterium, assembly GCA_964415495.1. Classification (GTDB taxonomy): domain Bacteria; phylum Planctomycetota; class UBA11346; order UBA11346; family UBA11346; genus CAYQAQ01. The sequence goes on from CAYQAQ010000019.1 coordinate 11,501, forward strand.
GTAACAGCGACACCGTCTTGCGTAGTGACCCCAACGGGCCAGGGAGCGGGGGTGCCGACGGTGGGCAAGGGCATGGCGGATTCTCCTGAGCGGCACCCTAACCGGGTGATCTCACCGCGAAACCACCGGTGATGGCAACCCCGACGCGGGTGCGCCGGCCGGCATCGCGATCCACAGCCAACGTCGACCCCAACGCCGCGCTTCCTCATGGGTCGTGAAACGCAGATCGAGATGCACGACGCCGACTTTGCCGCTCTGGCGCATCGCACCGCCAGTGTCATCGACGATGGCGCGCCCATAGCCCGGCACATCCAAGGTCAGCCACGGCGTCACCAGCTTGGGATCGGTGGCGATGCCATGCGGATGTTTGCGCACGGAACGACCACGCGCCGTTATGCCATCGGCGTATTTCCCACAGCAGATAACGCACGGACAATACCCGGTGGTGAGCACGCGCACCCAGTTATGCCCCGTCGGCGGCGGCGTCACCGGCTTCGGCAGTTCACCGACATCGCCATAGAGTACTTCCCGCACCACGCGCGCCTGACCGGTCGCCCACATCGTGAGCGCCCCGCCGGCAAACCCGGCCAGCACCGCCACCGTCACCAGCCGCGCACCCCCGAGCGGCTTGCCGCGACCGCGCCAGGTCGTGTGCAGAAATCGGCCCACCGCGCGCACGCTGCCGACCACGACGCGACCGCACCAGCGCAGAGCAGCCCACCAACGTGACACCAGCCGAGGCATACCGGCACACTATCACCACGAGGTCACCAGCGGCAACCGCACCGCTTCCGCTGCGGCTCACGAACGCGGCTTGAGGTCCGCTGGCGGTTCGAACTCCAACCCTGCTGCGGGCGCATCCGCGGGAATGGCGATCCACATCCAGCGTCGGCCCCATTTGCGCGCGGTCTGGTGGTCCTCGAAACGCAGATCGAGGTGCAAAATGCCCTGCTTCGCGCTCTGTCGCATTGCCCCGCCGGTATCGTCGACCATCGCATACCCGTAGCCGGGCACCATCAGATATTGACGATAGCGGAGCAGTTTGGGTTCGACGGCGATGCCATACGGCTGCTCGGACACCTTACGATTGATCGCTGTCCGCCCGTCGGCGTGCTCACCGCAACAGATCGCGCACGGACAGTATCCGGTGGTCAACGCTTTGGCCCAAATCATGCCGGGCGGCGGCGGCGTGATCGGCTTCGGCAACTCCAGCGACTTCTCACCGAAGACGAAAGTGCGCACGCCTTCGACCACGGTGGCTTGACTGAAGCGCATGTCGAACAACACGCCGATGATGAAGCCCAACGCCAAGCCATAGGCCAACAGCCACGCCGGACCAGGTTTGGTAGAGCCGCCCCACCACAACCAGGACAGGATGCGCAGCATCAACGATGGCCGAGGCTCCGGCGGGGTCATGACGGCAGTCTCACTCCATCGGCGTCCAGGCAATGTCGCATTTGGACATCGTTTGTCCGAGGGTGCCCTGCGGGCTCTCCGGCGCTCCTGCACCTGCCCACAGTCAGCGCCCGAGCAGGTCGCGAATGCTGGCGGCCAGCTGACCGGTGGTAAATGGTTTGGCGAGGAAGTCGGCCCACGGGCCACGGTCCTCGAGGTCATCTTCGCCGCTGTATCCCGACATGAACAGGATGCGCAGATCCGCACGTTCCTGATGGAGGCGGTCAGCCAGGGCATGGCCGCCCAGGCGCGGCATCAGCAAATCGGTCACCACCAGGTCGATGCGCGTCGTCGCCGTGTGCCAGCGCGCCAAGGCATCCTCACCATCGACCGCGACTATGACGCGATAGTCCAAGGCCTGCAGCGCGCTCGCGACCATGTCACGGATGAGGGCATCGTCCTCGACCAGGAGAATGGTCTGACCGGACCCACGCATCGCCGGATACAGGCCGCTCTCGGTCTCGTCCGCCGGTTCAGCCGCAACCGGGATGTCGACCGTGACGGTGGTTCCCTGTCCGACCGTACTGGTGACGCGAATGATACCCTGATGTTGGCGGATGAGCCCCAGGCAACTAGCCAATCCCAGACCGGTGCCTTTGCCCACCGGTTTAGTCGTGAAGAAGGGTTCGAATATGCGCGCCAGCACCGCAGGCGTCATGCCGCTGCCGCAATCGCGCACTTCCAGGCGCACGAAATCGCCCGCGACCACCCGCGGGTGTCCAGCCACCTCGGCAGCGGTCAACGTCACGGGACGCGCGGCGATCGTGAGGGCACCCCCATCCGGCATCGCATCACGGGCATTGACGGCCAAATTAACCAGCACCTGTTCGATCATGGTTGCATCCGCGTGCATCGCCGGCGTGTGAGGATCAAGCTCTAGCCGCATTTCCACCACGCCACTGAGCAAGGGCGCAATCAGGCGTCCGACGCGCTCGACCAAGCGGAATGGGTTTAATGATCGCGGCGACGCCGGCTGATGACGCGCATACGCCAGCAATTGCCCGGTCAACGCGGCGCCGCGTCGTCCTGCTTCGCGGATGCGCTCCAGCGCCTGGGTCACTCGCTGGGGTTCGAGGCTGCGCGCTAAGCCGAGCTCGGCATAGCCGAGGATAGCCGTGAGCAGATTATTGAAATCGTGCGCCACACCGCCAGCGAGGCGGCCGACACTTTCTTCGCGCGCCGAGCGACTGAGATGTTCTTCCATGCGCCGGCGTTCGGTGATGTCGATATCGACGCCGGCCACACCGATGATGTGCTCTCCATCACGGACCGGCGCCATGATCACTTGCATGGTGCGTTCACCTTGCGGGGTGAATGCTACGAACTCCTGCTCAACGATCTCACCGCGCAAACAGCGCTGCATGCAGGCGTCCGCCAACGCCAGGATCTCTGGCGGCGCCGGCATGGCCGACAACGGTTTCCCCATCTGGTCGCCCCAATTCGCTGCCGATGCCGCATTCTGCAGGGTCAAGACCATCTGCGCATCGCGCACCCAGAAGGGAAATGGGATACTGTCCGCGGCCGAGCGCAGCTGAGCTTCGCTCGCACGCAAGGCGCGCTCAGTTTCGATGCGTTCGGTTTGATCGCTGGCGACGATGTAGGCCCCCTCGCATGCCTCGCCTTGCCACACGCCGCGCAGGCGCAGGACATAATGGCGCAAGGTGTCGCCGGGCCCGTGGCCTTGGACCTTCACATCCAGCGTGATCGGCACCGCCATCACCCGCGCCAACGCGGTGAGAAATATCTGACGGCTCGCCGGGGCCGTCCAATCCACCGCCTGCGAGCTCAGCACTGCGGAGACATCCTGGCCATCAAAGATTTGATTGATGTAGACGATGCGCCCGGCGCGATCGACTTGCATGATGAGCGCCGGCACCGCGGCGAGCAGCTCGCGCAATTGACCACGCGGCGGATCCGGGAACGGCCGCACCGGCGGCTGGGAATCACGCGGAGAATCCATCCAATCAGAATACCAGCCGCAGCAGCGCTTGCCCGAACCAATGGCCAATGGCGCAAACGATGCGCCCTGCCCCCATTGCCACCCTCGCCGATGGCATACGGTGTCGCCCGCCCTATGCGCCCTGTGCTCGATCAGTATGCCTCCGATCCCCGCGCGGACGCCCTACGTACGGCCCTGGTTGGCGATGTTGAATTCGTGCTGGGGGCCTGCGCGGGCAGTCTGGCCACCGTCCTGCTGACCATCGCCAGTGCCGAAACGTCCTGGCCGCGCGTGATCATCGCCGGCGATGCCGCCCAGGTGGTGGCCGATTTGGAGGAGCTCGGCGTTGCCGCTGCGCAACTGCCCGAGATCGATCGCTTCGGCGCCGAAGAGGACGCTACCGCGCCGTCGTCCGACCACACCGCCCATCAGCGCCGCGTCGCTGCGGTCGAGGCCTACGCTTCCGGCGCCATCCTGGTCGCCTCCCCGATCGCCGCCGGCCAGCCGGTGCCCGATCTCGCCCAGGTCGCGCGTTCATCGATCATTCTACGGCCCGGCGAAACCCACGATCTCGCCAAGTTGGTCGATCGCTTGGTCGATGCCGGCTATCGCGTGCGCTCGGTGGTCGAAGGGCGCGGCGAACTCGCCGTGCGCGGTGGCGTCATCGATGTCTATCCGTGGATCGGCTCCGATCCGCTGCGTATCGAATTCTTTGGCGACGATGTCGATTCCATTCGCCGCTTCGATGCCTTCACCCAGGAATCGGTGGCGAAGGCCAGCGAAGCCGTACTCGCCAGCGCTGCCGGCAGCCTCGTCACCAAAAGCCTGTGGGAGCAATTGCCGCCCGGTCCGGTGGTGGTGTTCGCCGACCTGCCGCTGCGTGGCCGACTGAGCGCTCCGCATGGCCGCCGCGAAGTGCGGCTGGCTCGTCAACTCGAAGAAGGCGCCCACGACGGTGCCAGCGTCGGCGTTGATCGTTTACGCGGTGACCTGCAACGAGGCCTGGGCGAATTGCAGCGTATCCTGCGTGAAACCGGTGAAGCGCAGGCGCTGTTGTTGGCGCGCAATGACGAGGCCGCCAGCGAATTGCGCAGCCATTGCCAAGATCACCACGTCGAAGCCGCGATCACCGTCGGCCGCCTGGGTGCCGGCTGGCGCGATCTTGAGCGCGGATTGGTGGTGGCGCACGATTTCGAACTCGCCGCACGCCAAGCCGCCAAACGCCGCGTCGGCACGCGCGTCGCCGGTGGCTCGCCGCTGACCAGTCTGACTGATCTCAAGCGCGGCGACTTGGTCGTGCACGTCAATCACGGCATCGCTTGCTTCCGTGGCATGGCGACGCTGGAGAAGCGCGGCTATCTGGAAGATTTCCTCGAACTCGAATTCGATGGCGGCACCAAATTGTTCGTCCCCGTCGATGTCATCGAGCTGGTGCAAAAATATATCGGCGCCACCGGTTCGCGGCCCGAGCTCTCGAAAATCGGCGGCACTGCCTGGGCCAAACGCCGCGCCCGTGCCGACAAGGCGATCGAAGACATCAGCGCTGAACTGTTGGAAGCCCAAGCTAAGCGCATCGCCGCCGGCGGCATTGCCTTCGCACCCGATGGCCCGGCTCAGCGCCAATTCGAAACCGCGTTTCCCTACGAAGAAACCGAAGACCAGCTCTCGGCCACGCGCGAGATCAAGGCCGACATGGAAAGCGCGGTGGCGATGGATCGCCTGCT
>CAYQAQ010000019.1:16628-17036 GCA_964415495.1 uncultured candidatus Brocadiaceae bacterium
AAAGGGTCGCCATCCCCTTCGCGGCACGATCTCCTACGCCTATCTCGGGTTGTCGATCCTCGTCGGCGTGCTGCCGACGACGTTGCTCGCCGAACAGCACGTTGAAACCTTCGCTGAACGCTTCGCCAACAGCGGTGCCACCGTCGCCGGCTTGACGCGTTTCACCGCCGGCTCTGAGCGCGGCGAGGTGCTGGCCCAGGTCGCACGCGGCGAAGTTTCTATTTTGATCGGCACGCATGCGCTGCTGACCGACAAACTCGCGTTTGCCCGTCTCGGCCTGCTCATCATCGATGAAGAGCACCGCTTCGGCGTGAAGCATAAGGAAAAGCTGCGCCGCCTGCGCACCGCCGATGGCCTGCCGCCGGATGTGCTCACGCTCTCGGCGACGCCGATTCCGCGCACCTTGCA
>CAYQAQ010000020.1:0-5001 GCA_964415495.1 uncultured candidatus Brocadiaceae bacterium
GGCCATGGCCCTCGAGGCCGAACGCGGGCAACTGCAACGCACGGTCAGCAAACGGCTGGTCGCGAGCGCCGAAGTCGTGGCCGGATTGCTGGCCCTCGATCGCCGCGTCTATCGCGGTGCCCACCACGCCAGTGTGCTCGAAACCAGCACCGATCCTGAAGCGGCCTTCTTCGCTGATGAACGCGCCGCGCAGGCAGTGATCAGCGAGCTCAGCGCCGACCTCGATCGCCTGCATGGCCAGTTGGTCGACAAGGTGCCTGAAATTGCCGATGATGACGGCACCTTGGCCAGCGACCTGCGGCGCATCGATGCGCTCGAATGGACGCGGGTGCAGGACAGCCTCATCGACGATCTGCAGGAGCAGTTGGCTCAGGCCGAAGCGCGGCTGGCCGAAGCTCAGGCGCAAGCACGCGTGGTCGAACCGACCATCGATCCCGATGAAATGGCGCAACTGCGCGGGCGTTGCGGCGAATTGCAGAGCAAGGTGCATCATCTCGAAGACGAGCTGGCCGAAGCTAAGCGCACGGCTGTCTTAGCGCGCGAAGCAGTGGCCCGTCTGCTGCGTGAACAGGACAAAAATCAGGTCGAAACGGGCACCATCACCCAGCGCATCACGGCGGCGGAACGCCGACAGGCGGCGGAAGATCGTCAGCAGGCCGAACTCCAAGAACGTGCGGCAGCGGCGGAGCGCGCGGTCAACGATCTGCGCATGGCCCTGGCCAGCGCCGAGCAACGGGCGGCAGACGCCGAACGCGCAGCGGCAGCGGCCCACGAACGCGCGGCGCAAGCCGAGACAGCCGCCACCGGCACGGCGCAGGACGTGACGGCGCGCGCGGAAACCCAGGCGCGTCAGTTGGACGAAGTCCGCGCCGCTTTGGTCGCAGCGCAGCGGCGGGTTGAAGCCCACGAAGGTGCGTCGGCGGAAGCGAGTGCGCAGGCTGCCGCCGAGCAGCAGGCCGCTCAGGCGGCCAGCGCCGCGGTGGCCGAACGCGCGCGCCGTCAGGCTGCCGAGTTGGAAACGATGCGCCAACGCCTCGCCCAGGCCGAGGCCGAGCGGCCTGAGCTCGAGCGCGTGCGCCGTGCGTTGGCGCAGGCCGAGCGCGTGCGTGATAGCGTCGCGCAGGACCTCGAAAAAGCCCGTGCCACCGCCAAAGCGGCCGCAGCACGTGTGCCTACCGCTGTGGTCGTGCCGGAGACGACCGACGGCTCCACCATCGCCGACCTGCGGCAGGCTCTGCAGCGGGCGCGCGCGGTGGTCACCGAAGCTGAAGGTGCGCCGCGCGAAGACGTTCCGGGAGCGCTCAGCGCGACGCGCAAGGGCGGATGGCTGACCGCCTGGGCCGATCGCAAAGGGCGATTGAAATTGGCGCGCACGGTCGGCGATCGCTGGGTGGCCTGCGGCCGCAGCGACAGTGCGCCGCCCATCACCGAAGTGGTCGGATCACCGCAAGCGGTAGTGCGTGGCGATGCGGGGCAGGTGGTGTGGCGTGATGCTGCCGGCCACATCCAGACTGTGGCCTTGGATCGTAACGGTCGCCAGCTCGCGGCACCAACGCTGATGGCCACCAGTCCGCATGCTCCGGCGCTGGCCCGTGGCGGCGGTACGGCACCGCTGTTCCTGATTACCGTCGATGAGACGGGCCGCATTGTGCTGCATGACGATGGCGCCGCAGCGCGCGAGCTCACTGCACTGGTCAACGCGCCACTGGCGGTCGGACCGGTCAGTGCCTGGGTGTGGGCGCTGGAGGGCAGCCGGCATTGCGCCTATCGCGCTGCTGACGGTGGCATTCATGAATTGCTCGAATTGCAGGGCAAGTGGTATCACGCGGATCTGAGCGCCCAGGCCGGAGCGCCGCCAGCAGCGGCCGATCCGCTCGGCTATGCGCCAGCCGATCACGAACACGTGCTCTATCTCGGTGCCGATGGCCACGTGCATGAGCTGTGCTTCGACAGCCAGCGCTGGATTCATCACGACCTCACGGCTGCCGCGAACGCACCGGCGGCCAGCGGTCGTCCCAGTGGCGTGTATCTCGGCGGTCGGCACACCGTGGTCTATCGCGGCGTCGATGGTGCCGTGCATCTGCTGCGCTTGCGGCGCGACTGGCGCCATCATGTGCTCAGCGACCTCGGCCTTATCACCGGCGATGTGGCGCTTGCCGCCAGCGGTGATCACGGGGCGATCGCCTACACCACCGCGACGGGAGAGCATCGCTGGGCGCGGCTCTCCGGCACGGCGAGCGTGCAGGTGGTGGGCGATTGCCCGCACAGCGGGCCGTTTTCAGGGTAATGGCACGCGGCCACTGGCGCGCCGGCTGCGGCCGGTGCTGCGGATAGTGCCGCTGGCGGCCTCGGTTTCGGCACTGACCACGCGATTGCGACCCTCGGCCTTGGCCTGATAGAGGGCTCGGTCGGCGCGTGCGACCAATTCCAGCGCGGCTTCATCTTGATGCACGCAGGCGAGGCCGATCGACACGGTGACCGTGGTCTGCAGATCCGCCAACGCCGAGACCGCGGCGCGTAGCCGTTCGGCGGCCAATTGCGCGCCGGCGGGCGAGGCATCGGGCCAGATGACGAGGAATTCTTCGCCGCCGTAACGGCAGAGCAGATCGCCGCCGCGCACGTCGGCGTTGAGGACATTGCCGACGGCCGCGAGCACGGCGTCGCCGGCGGCGTGCCCGAACGTATCGTTGACCTGCTTGAAGTGATCGATGTCGACCATGGCGACCGCGAGCACTTCGCCGCCCTCAACGAGTTCCTCCAGGCGACGGTCGCCGTACCAGCGGCGGTGGGCGCCGGTGAGCGGATCGATGCGCGCCAAATCCTGCAGATTGCGATAGAGCAGCACGCGGCGCAGGCTTAAAGCCAGCTGACTGCGCAGCACGTCGGCGATGCGTTCCTGCACGTCGCGACTGAGGTGGGCGAGCGACGGCTGCGGCGTCGCCTGGCGCAGGACCACCGCCGCTTGGCCATCGACGCCGGCACTGAGATCGAGGAGGAGATCATCGCCCGGCTGCTGGGGCAATTGCACCCCTTGCTGCAGATCCGGCAATTCGCCACGCAGTTCGCCGCCGAGAGCGCGCCATTCGCCGCGTTCCCACAACAGCAGGTCGACGTGCTGGCACGCCCACCAGCGGCGCAGGGCCGCGGCAAAGCGGGCGCGCGCGTCGTCTTCCGCCACGCACCCGACCAGTTCGGTGCTGACCTCGAACACGCCGCGTTGCAAGTCCTGTTCGTCGGTCAGCCGCTGCAGGGCCTCTTGGGTGTGGCGCAGGCGCGCAGCAAGCAGCGCAGGATCGTCAACGCTGTGCAGTCCAGAGTGCCCGGGCTGGTGCCGATGCGGCAGCAGGCACGCTAGCAGGCCTGCCGGCAGTGCGGCCAGTACCGGCAATGCCGCTGGCCACGAGTCGGTGAGCACGGCCACCGCGGCCACGGCGGCGGAAACTCCGGCGGCGGCACTGGCCGCCCATGGAATCATGACGCCACCTCGACGCGATTGCGGCCGTTGGCTTTGGCAGCGTAGGCGGCGCTATCGGCTCGCGCGAGACAGGCCCGGACATCTTCATCCGGGGCCAGCAGGGCCCAGCCGAGGCTCGCGGTGACGCGACGGCTAGGGTCTTCCGGGACGAGCACCGTGGCCGCGATGGCCACGCGCACCTGTTCGCACAACGCTGCAATACGCTCGCGCGTCACACCGGGGATCATGGCGACGAATTCTTCGCCACCGTAGCGACAGACGATGGCTTCTTCCGGCATGGCCGCCGCCATGCTGCGTGCCACGAGGCCCAAAGCCATGTCGCCAGCGGGATGGCCATAGCGATCATTATAGGCTTTCAGGCGGTCGAGATCGCACATCACCACCGCCAGGCTGGTGCGGTTGCGTTTGGCGCTGGCGCCATGTTCATCGAGGCGGCGCAGAAATTCATGGCGGCCATAGAGACCGGTTAGCGAATCGCGCAGCGCCAGTGAGCGCGCCTGCGCCAGCAGATCGACGGTGGCCAAGCCGATGCCGGCCAGGCGGCTGAGCGCGCTGAGCAGCTCCAGTGCCAAGCGGTCACCGAGGTCGTCGATGCGAAAGCGCACGGACAGCACGCCGCGTAAACTCTCGCTGTCATCATCGCGGCGACGGTCGCCGCGCAGCGGCAGCGCGGCGCGCATCCACGCGCCGTCGCGGCGAATCAATGGTCGCGCTTCGGCGGCCACGTATTGCTCATCGGCACCAGCCTCGGCCGGACACGGTTGGCCGGCGGCGTCGCACGAGGCTAAACAGGCCGGTTTACCGACCGGACCGAGAAAGACGCGCACGCAATCGAGGTGCTCGACCAGCGCCTTGGTGCGATCGACCAGGATTTCCGCCAGCTGCTCGTGATCGCGCGCCGACGAAAACGCCAAGCAGGCCTCCAGGAGCAGCGGATAGCGCTCATTGTGGCGTTGCAGTTCGCGGCGCTCGCGCTCGGCATCGCGCACCGCGTCGCGGGCGCTCCACACGCTTTCGCGATCGGCGGCGGCGCGTCCGGCCAGCCCACCGGCCAAGCCAGCAGCGGTCCAGCCGATCAGGGCCGGCCAGCCGCCGCCAGCCAAGGCCAAGCCGGGCAGACTGGCCGCCAAACCGCCGGTCAGACCGAAGCGCAGCCAACCGGCACAGGACCACGCGACGATGCCGGCCAAGGCCACCGGCAGCACCGTCGGATGGACGATCGCGCTCGCGGCCAAGGCGCTGGCTGAGGCCGCCAAGCCGGCCACGCGGGGCCAGGATGCGAAGGTGCGACTCGCCATGACCAGATATCGTCCATACTCCTGGACTCGGGATCAATGGGCAGGCGGCTAGCGCAGTGCGGGCCAGCCCATACGGTGCTACCATGTCGCGCTCGGCCACCATGACCCGTTCCACCAAGGAAACGCAGATTACGGCGACCTGGGATCTCGCCGCGACCGGCAGTGAGATCAGCACCGGCATCGGCTTCTTCGATCACATGCTTGAGGCCTTGGCCAAGCACAGCGGCA
>CAYQAQ010000020.1:5011-16587 GCA_964415495.1 uncultured candidatus Brocadiaceae bacterium
GGTCGTTGCCTGCACCGGCGATCTGCACGTCGATGGCCACCACACCACCGAAGATGTCGGCATCGTGCTCGGTCAGTGTTTGCGCCAAGCGCTTGGTGAACGCGTCGGCATCGAACGCTTCGGTCATATCGCGTGTCCGCTCGATGAAGCGCTGGTCGAGGCGACGGTCGATATTTCGGGCCGGCCGTATCTGGTCTACGACATCCAACCGCCGGCGTCGAACATCGGTACCTGGGACACGGAACTCGTCGGCGAATTCTTCGGTGCGCTGACCGACCATGGCCGCTTCTGCCTGCATCTGCATCAGCGTTGCGGCCGCAATTCGCATCACATCGTCGAGGCCGCCTTCAAGGCGACCGCGCGGGCGTTGCGTCAGGCGATTCGTGTCACCGGCTCTGACATTCCGAGCACGAAGGGGTCGTTAGAATAAAAGGCACATCCGGATACCCCTCCCGTAGCGCTGTCAGTCCCTCTGCGCCCAGCTCTGCGCCTTGACCCGGACGACGAGGGACCGACATCGCTCGGCCCAGGGTTTTCGGATGTACCCTAGATTGGTTTCGTTGACGCTGCGTCCTGCGTCTTGTCTGCTCGGGCTTTCTTGCCGATGAGGGGCCTTCGGAGCAAAAATCCCCGCCGTTCTCCTTTGCCTCCCTGCACCAGTAGACGCAGGACGTCGGACCAGTATCCAAGTCGTTATTCAATCAGACCAATACGCGGATCCTGCCCGCGCAGCACCGAATTGCCGGCAAACAGCGTGCGTTGGTCAATGGGTGCTTCGGCAAGCCACGCGCGTTCATGGATCTGTCCGCTGGGGCCATAAGCGAGCAGCGCGTTGCCGTAACACGTCGCTTCGACGACATCCGTGGCGATGCCGCGCGCGAGCATCAGCCGCGCTGTCTTCGGCACCGCGAGCGGATCGCTGACGCCCCAGTCGGCGCTGGAGTCGACAATAATGCGTTCTTTACCATAGCGCTGCACCACCGCGACCATGCGCTCGGAGCCCATCTTGGTTTTCGGATACAGCGTGAACGCGGCCCAGAAGCCGCGGTCGAGACATTCCTGCACGGTTTCTTCGTTATTGTGATCGACCACCACCTGCGACGGCCGCAGACCGTGTTCCAGGCACACGTCCATGCTGCGCGCCGTACCGCGCTTCTTGTCGCGGTGCGGCGTGTGGATCATCACCGGCAGGTCGAGCTCCTTCGCTAATTCGAGTTGGGCGCGGAAGGCTTTGTCTTCGGCCGGTGTTTGATCGTCGTAACCGATTTCGCCAATTGCGACCACGCCTTCTTTGCTGGCGTAGAGCGGCAGGATATCGAGGACTTCAGCGGCGAGCGCCTCGTTGTTGGCCTCTTTCGAGTTCAAGCCGATGGTGCAAAAATGATGAATGCCGAATTGGCTGGCGCGAAAACGCTCCCAGCCGAGCAGGCTGGCGTAGTAGTCTTCGAACGTGCCCAAGCGTGTGCGCGGCTGACCGAGCCAGAACGCGGGCTCGATCACCGCGACGATGCCGGCAGCGGCCATGGCTTCATAATCATCGGTGGTGCGCGACGACATGTGGATGTGCGGATCGATGAAGCGCATGGTCGAGGTCTCCGCACCGGGTTCAGAAGCAGGCATGCACGCAGCGTGCCGGAACTGCGGGCCAGGGCGACCGGCAAATGCCGGTGGCTTCAGCACCAGTCCGCAGCGCTGTCGCTGCTGCGGACAGATCGTCACTGCGAAGCGGATTCCAACGCCGCCCAATCCTCGGCTGGGGCCGATCGGCCGGCGATGAGTGCGGCGGCATCGGGATGGCGGCAGGACTGCAAGGCCAAGGTCGCCGCGCTCTGGGTGCGTGGATCCGCGTCGGACAGAGCGCGCGTCAAGGCGGTTAGCGCGGCCGCATCCGCGCACTGACCGACGCTGCGCCACAAACCGGGCGGAATCGGTCGCTGCGCCGCCCAGCGCTCGGCAGCGTACTGCACCAGCATGCGCGTGAGCTCGGCATTGGCACGCGCATCGAGGCCAACGATACGGTGGCAGGGCGCACCGACGAAGCAGGCTTTCAAGACCAGCTGATTCCAGCGTCCTTCATCCAGGTGCTCGGAAGGATACGGATTGTCGAGCGCCACGGCATCGAAGACAGCGCGCATATTTGAACGCAAACCTTCGCTGGCACGATCGCGCCACAGTTCCGCTAGCGGTAATAACGGCAGCGCGAGATAAAGCGCCACCAATTCCTGCAGATCCGCGTGCGTGGCGAGGTCATCGACGGTGGCGCGCAGCGCGTCGGGATCGTCCGTGGGCAAGCTGACGAGCACAGCGACGCGCGCAGCTTGATCGACGGTCCATCGCCGGGGATCCCACCCAGGGCGCATATGCGGCGGCGGCAGTGCTTTCAGCGGCTCGCGCGCAATGCGGCGTGGAATCTGCGCATAGGTCACCGCGAGCTCGCGGCGACCGGCCGCGCTGGTGATTCCGGCGGCAGCGATGCGGTCGAGGTGCTGCAGCAACCAAACCCCTTGCGGTGGTTCAAGGTGCGCAAGCAACCACGCGAAGGGGGTGGCCGTGGGTGCCATAGGCCCTACCCTGCCGACAGGTCCATCGCCGTCCATCCCGTGCTGGTGGTACCTGAGTTGCCGTGCATCATTTTCTCGCTTTGCGGCTCGCCGATGCGTCAGGTGATCGCTTGGCCGCGGTATCGGAACGTTTGCAAGCCTGGGGCCTCGCCGCGCAGTGGGTCCATCCGGACGATTATCACCTGACGCTGGCGTTTCTCGGCGCGTGCGACGCGCAAGACCTCGCCGGCCTGCGCTATGCGGTCGATGACATCGCGCGCACGCTGATCGCACCACGGCTGCTGCTGAGCGGCCTGGGTGCGTGGGGCGGCAAAACCGAACCGAAGATCGTCTACGCCGCCTGCACCGATGCCGACCATCTGTGCGCGATCACCCATGCCAGTCTCGCCGAAGCCCTGCAGATCGAGCGTGATGTGCACTTCCATCCCCATATCACCCTGGCGCGGCCCTCGGCACGTGGTGCCGCGGGGCCGGCGCGCGGGACGTGGCCGGTACTTTTGGCTGCCCACGGCGAGGCCAATTGGGGGACGTGTCCGACCACAAACTTGGTACTCTATGCCCGCTCCACCGGCACGCCTCGTTATGACATCGTGGAATCGTGGCCTTTGGCTTAGAAGAGTAGTCGCATGGGGCGCAGCGGTTGTAACGATTGGTCGGTTCGAGGCGTATCACGGCCGGTAAAACCGAAGTGTTCGCGAAAAATTCTGTTTGCACAGTCAGGGGGGCGTGCGATATACTGTACACCCTTCGTCGTTTGCCTTCGCAGAGGATACCGCCATGTCGTTCGCCGGCCTCATTCGATCCGTCCGTTCTGCCCCTGCTGGTCTCTTCCTGGGACTGGGACTGGTGGGAATGCTGCCTTTTGTGCCGCTGGCGGCAGCCGAAGGCAGCCGGACCGAGGCCGAACCGGTCAATGCTGCGCAGGCTCAGCCGAGTGCCGCCGACTTGGCGCGGGCCGAGAGCCTGGTCAAGGCCGGCAACGCCGCCATGCAGGTATCGAACCAGGACCCAAGCAAGAGCGTTGAAGCTGCATTGGCCTTCGCCGAGGCGCTGCCGATCTTCGAGGCCGCCGGCCTGCATGAACGCATGCGCGAGCTGAACGCCAACATCTTCTGGTCGCGCAAGCGCATGAACCACGACGACCTCAATCGCTATCTCCAGGCCCGGCCTGGAGCCGGCAATCAGGCGATCGCCGCCCGCATCGAAGCCATCGTCAATCGCAAGGTACCGCTGGAAGATGCCGCGCGGTGGCTGCAGGAAGTCGACTTGTTTGCGCTCGAAAATCCGGACCGCCCCCTGCAGGTGGCGATCCGCTATTTCGAAGTGGCGGAGCGCTTTGCTGGCACGCCGTCGTCGTTGAGCGCCCAGCGCAAATCGCTGGATTACCAAGCCCGCGCTGGCACCGCCGCCCAGCAAACCAAACGCGAAACGCTGTTTACTCGCCCCGCTCAAGTCAGTGCCGGCCGTCGTCCGGCCCCCGAAGCACGCGATGTCGCCAATGCGGTGCGTGAGCTCAAGCGCATCTATCGGGGTGGCTACGCCGATCGCAGTGATGGCGGCCGCGCCGCCTTGCTCAAATCCTTCCGTGAACAGGCGGTCAAAACCAGGGATGACCCCGTTACCGCCTTCGCCCTGTTCGAAGAGGCCATCGGCCTGGCCAGCCAGATCCGCGCCGTTGATGATGTGCTCACCCTGGTGGAGGCACAGGCAGCGGCCTTCGACATCGACGTCACCCAGGCCAAGAAGGACGTCCTCGGCCGCTTGCGCACCAGCGCTCCGGCGCGAGCAGTCATCACCTTGCTCGATGATCCGACCGAATCGGCCGCCAACACCGTGGCGGGCAAATATTACGCCTTCGATCTGCGTCGCTGGGATGTCGGCTTCGCCATGCTCAGCATGGGGCAGGACGAACAGCTGGCCAAACTGGCCGAAATGGAGATCGCCAAACCGCAAGGCGCGCAGCAGGAACTCGAATTGGCTGACGCCTGGTTTGCGCTGGGCAACGGCCGCAACAGCGACGGCATTGCCTGCTGGGATCGCGCCATGCGGTGGTACGAAACCGTGGCGCCGAAGCTCGAAGGTGCCACCAAGGCACGTGTCATCAGCCGCATGGACGAAATGTTTGGCGTCATCTTTCCCTCGCGCTTCGATTGGAGCGACCTCACCGTTGAGCAGTGGAACAAGCTCAAGCCGGTGGCCCAGGTGGTCGTCGCCTGCAATACCCCCAAGACCGAGACCAAGGTCATACTGCGCTCAGGCCAGCGGGCGCGCGTCGTACCGCATCCGACCGAAACCTGGCGTTTTGACAGCTATTTTTCCAATGCGCCGCAAGAAGTGACCTACAAGGGCCGGAGACGTCAGGGCACGATTCGCGTTATCAACGCCCGTGGCGGTGACTGGTCCCTCCCACTCGGCGCCATGATCATGTCCATCGATGAAGGCAAGAAGTCCCTTGTCGGGGTCATCGAAGGCCCGGGCCACATCATCCTGCGTTCCTCGCAGCCGGAGTACGGCAACAGAGGTACGATTCGGGTCAAGATCCTGCTGATCGATCCCTGAAGAACGAACGCTTCGTGTTCACGTCGCGCGCACATAGCCGCCCGCACTCTTGCGCGCGAGGCGGCGTAATTCCAACGACAACAAGGTCGCGCTGATCACCGAGACCGGAATGGAGCCGATGCGCGCGAGGTCGTCGATGGTGCGTGCCTGATCATCAAGCAGCTGGTAAATCTGCTTTTCGCGGCCCGACAGCGCCTGCGCGCGCAGATCCTGGACACCGGGTTCGGGCGTGGCTTTGGCCAAGGTCGCTAACGGCCCGATCTCATCAATCACATCATCGAGGGAAGTCACCAGAATCGCTCCATCGCGAATGAGTCGATTCGCGCCGAGCGATTCCGGATTGTCGATATTCCCCGGCACGACCAGCACGCCGCGGCCAAGTTCTCCGGATAAGCGGGCGGTGATCAAAGCACCCGACTGCGATCCGGCTTCGACGACCAACGTGGCCAAGGCCAAGGCCGCGACAAGGCGATTGCGGCGCGGAAATGTTCCGGGTGAGGGCGGCGTGTGCAGGGGGAACTCCGACAGCACCACGCCGTTCCCATTGGCGATGCGATCTGCGAGGTCGCGGTTCTCCTCCGGATACAGCCGCGCCAGTCCCGAACCGATCACCGCGATGGTACGCCCGCCCTGTTCCAGGCAGGTCTGATGGGCGGCGGTATCAACTCCGCGCGCCAAACCAGAAATCACGGTGGCGCCAATGCGCGCCAGCCCACCCGAGAAACGCACGGCTTGGCGATGACCATAGGCCGATGGCCGGCGCGGTCCGACCACAGCGACGGCTAGGCGATCCCGGGGCGCAAATTCACCGCGCAGCCACAGCATGAGCGGCGGATCATTCAACTGCATCAGTTCGCGCGGATACGTGGCATCGCCACGCGCGACGAGTTGTACGCCTAAATGGTGGCACTCGGCCCGTTCCTTCGCGGCCAATTCCGCCAGCCGGGGATCACAAATCCGTCGCGCTCGTTCAGGGCCGACGCCCTCAATGCCCTGAAGGCGCGACATCGACCAGGAACACACCGCTGCGGGGTCGCCGTCGGCGGCATCCAGCAGGCGTTGCGCCGTGATCGGGCCCAAGCCCGGAACCAGGGCTAAACGGAGGTAACCTTCGACGGGATCCATATCCGCAGCGTGGTGACGCCGGGCGCGCCTCAAGGGTACATCGGCCGTAGCGACCTCAAGGCCAGGGCTTAGACTGTGATCCCATGGCTTGGACCGGACTCGTCGCCCGCACCCTGGTTCCTCTCGCTATCGGCACCATCCTGCTGTTGGGGGCGGCAACGGCGCTCATGTACCGCAGTGGTTTGGAACGCGGCCGGGCCGGCATCCTCCATGAACTCGAACAACAGGCGAGCCGCTACAATCTGCGCGAGGGCGCCTTGTTCCGCGATATGGCCGCCAAGTCGCGTCACCTGGCCACCATTCTGGCGCGGCGGTGGGTCGAAGATGCGTCGGCGGCCGAGCCCCCTCCGCTGGACGGAAGCGGCAGCCGAAAACGATTGCCGGCGGCCGATGCGCCCCCGATCGCCGTCTTCGTTGCCGCGCGCGTGGCCGACGATGCGGAAGCCCTGCGCGGAGTCGCCATTGCCGAGCGCGCGCTCGATGAACTCGGCTTGGCCTGGGCCGAAGGCTTCACCGGGCTGAGCATCGCCGTGCCCGGACAGTGGTTGGCAGCGTGGGGTGATGACCACGTCGCGCTGGTGCAGGACCTGCTGCCGGATGACCCGATCGTTTTCGCGGGTGCGAGTAAAACCGCACCCGACCGCGACGGCATCGTCTGGCGTCATGCCCTCTATGAGCCGGCCGCCGATACGTGGTCCGTGGCGGCCGAGGCCCGCGTGCCCGCCCCTGGCGGCGTGACCGCCTATGTGCGGCTCGAATTCGCTTTGCCCAATCTGCTGGCACGGGCGCGCGCCGATGCGCTGGCGCAGGCCTCGACCCTCGTGGTCGATGCGGAGCGGCATCTGCTGGCGAGTTCCTTGCAAGAATCCGGCGCCGAGCCCGGAGTGCCGTTGGCAACCATTGCCCCTGGTGTCGCGGCGGTCTTGGCAGCGCACACGATCGCACCGGGCGAGACTCGGGTGATCGAGAATACCGTCGACGGCTCGTGGATGGCCGTCACCACGTTGCCGGGACCGTGTTGGCAGGCGATCAGCACGTTGCCGCGAGCCCACGTCGATGCCCAGGCACGCGCTGGTGTGGCCGGCGTGATGCGGGTGGGTTTGATTCTGATCGCGATTCAGTTGGTGGGCGCAGCGCTCGTGCTGCACAATGGCGTCTCTCGTCCACTGCGTCGATTGGTCGAAGCCGCCGGGCGCTTAGCACGCGGTGAGCGTGGCCTTGCGCTGACCAGCCATCGCGGCGATGAAGTCGGCGAATTAGCCCGCGCTTTCGAACGGATGGACCGGGCGATCGCCGCGAGCGAATCGAAACTGCGCACCGCCGTGGATGTCGTCCGCGAACGGGAAAGTTTCGCTCGTGCTTTGGTTGCCAGTGCCGCCGACGCCGTCGTGGTCATCGAAGATGGGCGCATCGTCGACATCAATCCGCGTGCTTTGGAGCTGTTTGGCGAAGACGTGGTCGGACGGCCACTTGCGGAATTAACGCCGGCTGAGCAAACTGATGGGCGGCCCTCTGCCGAGGTTCTGGAGCGCGGGTGCGCCGATGCCGCCAGTCAGGGTCCGCAATATTTGCCGTGGATCGTGCGCCGCGCCGACGGCGGCGTCGTCGAGACCGAAATCGGCTTGGCCCAGTTGGATCTGCCGGGTCACGTCCGTCACCTGCTGGTCTTGCGTGACGTGACGGAACGCAATCGTCTCGAGGAACAATTGCGCCAAGCGCAGCGGCTGGAAGCGGTCGGCCAGCTGGCCGGCGGCGTGGCACATGACTTCAATAATGTCCTGACCGCGATCATCGGCTCCGCGGAACTGTTGCGTTCCCCTGGCCTAACTGTGGAACGCCGGGAAGCTTTCCTGCGTACCATCGTCAGTGCTTCCGAGCGTGCGGCTGGCCTCACTTCGACTTTGCTCGACTTTGCGCGCTCCAAGCGGCGAGTCGCGATCCCGATCGATGTGCACACGATCATCACGGAAACGGTCGCGCTGCTGGAGCGCAGCATCGATAAGCGCATTCACCTGGTGGTCGACCTCACCGCTCCACAATCACGGGTGATCGGCGACTCGGCTCAATTGCAGAATGCGTTGCTGAATCTGGGGCTCAACGCGCGTGACGCGATGCCCGCGGGGGGGGAGATCCGCATTGTCACCCGCGGCGTCTTCCTGACCGCCCAGGCGATTGCCGGATTGCGCGGCAATGTCGAGCCCGGAGATCACCTCGAGATTCGCGTCTCTGACACAGGCGGCGGCATTGCCCACACGCACGTGCAGCGCATCTTTGAGCCCTTCTTCACCACCAAGCCGATTGGCAAGGGCACCGGCCTCGGCTTGGCGACCGTGCTGCGCTCGATCAGCGACCATCACGGTGGCGTCAGCGTCGAATCCGAAGAGGGATGCGGTACCACCTTTCGCATCTTTCTACCCATCACCACCCAGACCACCGAGATCCACGGCACCGGTCCGCACGCAGCCTTGGGCCAAGGCAGCATTCTGGTCGTTGATGACGAAGACGACGTACGCGGCGTCGCCGTCGCCCATCTCACCGCCCTCGGCTTCACGGTCCAAGAGGCCTGCGATGGTCACGAGGCGGTCGCGATCTACGCCAAACATCCCGGCAGCATCGACGTGGTGATTCTGGATATGGAAATGCCCGGCATGCGCGGTTCCGATTGCTTGCGCGCCTTGCAGGCGACGGACCCGCAGGTTGCCGCGATTTTGTGCAGTGGCTTCGCGCGCGAAGAAGACCAATTGTGGCGTGACGCGGGCTTTATCGCCGCGGTCGCGAAACCATATCGCATTAGCGAACTTCGGCGCGCGATCCAAGGTGCGCTGTCGAAACGAGGAAAACATGGGTGATGGCCGTACCGTTATGTGCGCACTGGCAGCGTGGTGTGTCGGCTTAACGGCAGCCGAGTCGCCGGTCGATTCCGTTACCGTGCCCGATGCGCCGCCCACCACGTTTGAGCAGTGGAATGTGGAAGCGCACGGCTCGGTGTCGTTCGGCTATCTCCGCACCTGGGGCAACGATTTGACCGGCGACGGCGATGGTGGCAGCAGTGAGAACGGCACCACCGACTTCTGGGAAGCGACCGCCAATGTGATTGCGCGGCCGATGGACCGCTTGCGCATCGGCGCACAATTGTTCGCCCGTGATCTGGGACGATATGACAATGGCAAAGCGACCTTGGAATGGGCTTACGCCGATTATCGCCTGAACGATGGCATTGGCGTCCAGGTCGGCCGGTACAAGGTCCCCTTGGGGCTCTACAACGAAACAGCGGACATCGACACCGCGCGAACCCAGGTCTTTTTGCCGCCCAACCTGTACAGCTTCCGTTCACGCGACCTCTATATTTCGGCCGACGGCATCAAGATCGCCGGCTACCTGCGTAGCACCGTTGGTGCCTTTGCCTATGCGCTTCATGCGGGGGTAAAAAATTATGACAAGGAAGCCGGGTTTTCCGCTTTTCTCACCGAGGCCACCGGCGCCGATCCTGGCAGCCTGAGGGTGTCGTCAGACGGCGTCGTCGGCGCGAGCCTGCATTGGTATACGCCGCTCGAAGGACTTGGTTTTCGTCTGAGTGCCGGCGACATCATTGGTTTCCGCATCGATTCGACCACCGGCGGATTAGCCACGCGTTCCACCTCGGACCATTATCTCCAGTGCATTGCTTCGGTCATTTGGGAGCAGGGAAACTGGGAAGTCGCAGTCGAATATGGTCGCCTCTACACCCGCGGAACCGTGGTGGTCGAGGGACTGGGCCAAGTCGGATCCCTGCGCGATGATAGCCATGCGGCCCATTGCTCAGTGACGTGGCATGCTCGCCCGTGGTTGGATCTGTATGGCTCGTTGCAATCGGCCCGACATGAGGCGACCGAATTTGATGGTGTGCGCGCCGATAGCATCGTTGCGGCTGTGCGCGTGCTGCCCCTGCCACAATGGTCGCTCAAACTCGAAGGCCGTCAGACTTGGGGTACCCAAGGTCTGACTAGGCAGCCCGACGGTGAACCCGCCGACCACGTTTGGCAAGCCGTCGCGCTGAAGAGCACGTGGGATTTCTGATGCGGTGGTGCCTGCCATTGCTGCTGCTGTGCGCCACGCTGGCGGCCGAAATGGCGGTGGCGCATCCGGACGTTGTGGACGCGCCGCACTGTCCGGATCGGCTGCGTGATATTCTGCTGGGACGTGTGACCACTTGGCCAGGAGGCGCGCCCATTGTCATCATCCTCATCGAAGAGGCCTCAGCGAATGCCGCGCAACGTCCATTGACCGATCGCGATCTCCCGCAACTGCTGCGCGGCTGGAAACGACTCGTGTATGGCGGCAATGGCGCCATGCCACTCGTGCGCCGGACGACGGCCGAAGCGTTGCAGGAAGTTCGGCGACGTCCAGGGGCGCTGGCTATCGTCGCGGCAGGCACGGAGACCGCAGGGCTGGTGGTGCTCTATCGCGCCGAGCTGGGACACGGCGCGGAATAGGCCATCAGCCAGCTATCAGCCAGCTATTAGCCGCCGATCACCGCATGGCGAAAAGCGGCGTGTACATCCGTCGCCACTGGCGCCTCACTGCTGACGACCTCACCCAACGCGGTTGGCAAAATGAAACGCCAACGGCCACCCTGAACCTTTTTGTCGAGGCGACAGTGATCGACCAAACGCGGGAGTTCCGTGGGCGGATCCGCGCTGATATGGCTGATCGGCAGTTTATAACGCTGCAGTAGGGCGTCTTGGCGCTGGGCCAGCGCATAATCCTTGAGCAGATCCATGCGCTGGGCCAAGTTCGCGGCCATGCGCATGCCGATGGCGATGGCTTCGCCATGCAGGTAGCGCGTATAGGTGGTTTCACGCTCAAGGGCATGGCCAAAGGTGTGGCCGTAATTCAAGTGTGCGCGCACGCCACGTTCATGCGGATCAGCAGCGACGTACTCGGCCTTGATGCGGCAACTTTCACCGACGGCATGCGCGATCGCTTCGGCGTCGCCTGCCACGAGCGCTTCGGCGTTGGCTTCTTGCCACGCGAAAAAGGTGGGGTCTTTGATCACGCCATATTTGAGTACTTCTGCCAAGCCAGCGCGATATTCGCGCCCATCCATGGTGCTGAGCACGGTCGGATCAATCAGCACCAAGCGCGGCTGTTTGAAAGCGCCGACGAGATTCTTGCCCGCCGCAGAATTGACCCCGGTCTTGCCGCCCACACTGGAATCGACCATCGCTAGCAGCGACGTCGGAATCTGCACAAAATCGATGCCACGCATCCAACACGCCGCGACGAAACCCGTGAGGTCGCCGGTGACGCCGCCACCTAAGGCGATCAAGGTCCCCGAGCGATCGATGCGAT
>CAYQAQ010000021.1:0-16400 GCA_964415495.1 uncultured candidatus Brocadiaceae bacterium
TGGTGCTGACTGGGCCACCGGTCAGGACCTCCAGGCTCCACGGCTGCGTACTGGAAAAAGGCAGTGTGCCGGTGTAGCGCCCGGACACGTCAACGGTCGGCGACCCCAAGGTCCACGTCGCCGCATTGCGCGCTTCATCACTGGGCCTGGTTTCCAGAGCGTTCGAGAAATCCAGCGCATGACCATTGGCTGCTGCCACTTGCAAACGCACACCGCCATCGACCGGGATAAGCGAGGCCGTCAGATTCGCAATACCGACCCCGAGGCCATCCGGCCCGTCGACCGTGAAACCGCCACCGGTTCCGGTGGTGATCGCATTGACGATGTCTTGTACCGACCGACTCGCATAGGGCTGACTGACGCCCGGCTCATAGCGCAGGATATGCTTGCTGGCGATACCAGTGGCTTGATCGACCACATTGATGGTCAAGTTACCCGCCACCGGATTGCCGTTGGCATCGGTAAATCGCGGCAGAAATGGTTCGGGAATGCCGGCTTTACCGATGCCGGCAATCTGTCCCGGAGCATCGAGGTTGGCGGTGATCTGACTCGGAGCGATGATGGCCTGCGACAGATGGGTCTGGATCGGACGATCAGGAGAGACACCGGTGGCATGAATGGCGTTGTAGGTAAACGCCAAGGTCTGCGCGATGTCATCAAGCTGACTGATCGTGGCGGGGAGCACATTGGAATGCAGATCGATTAAAGCACCCACGCGACCATTGGCGACAGTCAGTGCTTCACCGGAATCCGCAAACAACAACGAGATGTTGTCCCGGAATGATCCGGGAATGACCGTGCGGTACGAATCCGAATCAATCATCAAGCGGCCATTGGCTTCGACGAAAGCGACTTGCGTCCGGGCATCAACCTTGACCCGAATTTCCATCAAGGATCCGAGTTCCTCCAACGCCCGCTCGCGGCTGTCCAGCAAGTCATTGGGATTATTCCCCACTGCCACTTGGCGACGAATGTTTTGATTGAGATCGGAGACTTGGCGCGACAAGGCATTGATTCTATCTGCCATGCCACCGAGCTGCGCCGAGACATCTTCGCGTAATTCAAACAGCCGATCCGCCAACGCATTCACCGTGGTGGTGAACGTCGACAACTCGGCCACCGCACCGGCGCGCATGCCGTGGTTTTCAGGATTGTTCGACAAGGCCTGCAAGGCCCCCTGCACGCGCGCAATCGCTGCGGTCATACCCGAATCACCGGGCTCATTGAATAACGACTCCAGGGCACCCAGAGTCGCCCCCATCTGATTCAGGCGACCATCTTCAGTCGACGTCCGGCGCAACTGATCGGTGAGCAGTCCGTCGTGAATGCGAATCACTGAGATCGCATCGACGCCGCGACCGACTTGGCCCGGGCGAATATCTTCCGGCACCGGCGTCGCCAGATCGGTGCGCTGCCGGCTATAGCCCGGCGTGGCCACATTGGCGAGGTTGTGACTCGTGACCTGCATCGACCGCTGGTGGGCCTGCAAGGCACTCAGACCAATGAGAAGGGCGTCAGCCATGCCGGACCAACGCACGGGGCGTGCCATTGTTGACGACTGCCTCAATACCGCATCAAGGCGTTTGCACCTGGACCGTCGCGGAAACCCAGGGTGCTCTCCGAATCGCCCTTGTCACACCCTCTTGAGCCGGGGTTTACGGTCATTATTTTCCCTCATGCCAACCCTTCCAGATGCACCAGCGTCCGCTGGCCCGAGCGCTCATAGCGCAAGCTCCCGCCATGCGCGACGGCAATCGCCTGGGCCAAGTGCAGGCCAAGACCGGTACCCTGGGGACGGCCGCTGACGAAAGGCTCAAACAGAGTGGCGACCAAGGCGGAGTCGACGCCAGGGCCGTGGTCCTCGACGGTCAGGCCGTCAGGACGGAGATGAATGGCGACCTGACCGCCGCCATGTTGGACCTGAATAGCATTGAGGATCAGGTTGAGCAGCAGTTGGCGCAGACGGGCGGGATCGGCGGTGACTTGGGCATCGCCCCTGACGGTCAGGGTCACTCCAGCGTGTTCGGCTTGGCGTTGCAACAGGCACACCACGTGGTCGGCAAGTGGACGAAGTGCGATGGATTCACGGCGCACGGTGATGCCTTTGGAAAAGGCCAGTAGTTCATCGATGATCAGATCGAGGCGTTCCAACTCGTCTTCGACAAGAGCGATGCCAGGATCATCGCCGATTTTACGCCGCAGCATCTGCACGGTCAGCCGCACCGCTGACAGCGGATTGCGCACCTCGTGGGCAATGGTGGCGGTGAACAGCCCCAAGGTGGCGAGGCGCTCCGCCTGACGGCGCTGACGGTCGAGGTCGCGCAGACGCTCACGCATCTGTTCGAGATCGGTGCCCAGGGCACGTACTTCACCCGAACCGCCGACCGGAACGGCGGCGTCAAAATCACCGTCGCCGATTACCCGCGCCGCGCGCGCGAGACGCTCAAGGGGCGTCGCAAATTGTCGCGCCAGCGCCCAGGCTACGGCGACGAAGATCAGGACGCCCACGATCAGCGCCAGCGCCGTGCCGCCGAGCACCGTGCGCACGAGCTCGCGGTGCTCAGCCGTGCGATGATCCACGGCGAGCACGGCGTCGCCGTGATCGATGCGCAGCCACCCGTCGGGAACCGCTGCCGCGGATTCGCCCAACTCGATGCGATAGCCGGTAAGCGTCTGCATGCGGGCGAGCACACTCGGGCTGAGCGAGAACCCCCCTTCACTGAGCACCTGTGCGACCCGCGCTGACGCCGTGGCGCGCAGCGAGACTTCCATGATCGCGACGACCGCTGCGCCCGTGGCTACGGCGAGGACGGCGTAGACGATGACGAAGGCGAGGAGAAGGCGGACGCGGGTGCGCACAGTGGGGAGTATCACGGCGTTGCCCTCTGCGGAAGTCTGGACCCACGCCATGCTTGCCGACGCAGATTCACCCTCCAGCGTCCCCCTATGCTCTTCACGTCACTGTTCTGGTTGTTGCTTGCCGTCGAACCATTGCCCTTGGGTAGAGATAGTCGGCTATGGGTTCTTCCCGACGGGGATCTGGTCGTCGATGTGGGTCCAATGACCCATTTGACCTTTCTGAACCTCAGCGACCGCATCGGCTGCGATCGCATTGACGCCGCGCTCAATCACGATGGCGGTCCGGCGACCGGAGTGACCATCCCCAGGTATCCCGCCCATCAGCTGCCGCCCTTGGGGCCAGTGGCAGATGTGTGGGTGCTCAGGTCACCCTGACGTCTGGGTCTTCAACCACCCCACAAACGCCCGCACCGCCTCGCCGCGATGGCTGCGCGCATGCTTCACGTCTGCACTCAATTCCGCCACCGTCTTGCCCAGCTCCGGAATCAGCACGTAGGGATCATAACCAAAGCCGCCTACACCACGGGGAATTGCGATATGTTCGCCCGCGAAGGTGCCGGACCATGTCAGCGTTGGGGTATGGGGCCGCGCCAGCGCCAGGACGCAGCGGTAGCGCACATAGCGATCGGCCTTATCGACCAGCTCATCGACCAGTTTACGATTGTTGGCGTCGTCGTCGCACGGTTCGCCGGCGTAGCGCGCGCTATACACGCCGGGTGCCCAGCCGAGGGCGCGGGCTTCGATGCCGGAATCGTCGGCCAAGGTCCATAGACCCGTGGCCGCCAAGCCGGCGTCGGCTTTGAGAAGGGCGTTGGCTTCGAACGTGGTGCCGGTCTCGTCGACGTCGGGCGCGTAGCCGACCTCCGACGGTGCGACCACGGCGATGTGAAGCGGCGCCAGGATCTCGCGCAGTTCGCGCAGTTTATGCGCATTGCCGGAGGCGAGCAGAATACGCCGAGTCATGGCAGGGGTCCGTACATACGCAGAGGAACGGCGCGGGCCGTTCCTCTGCAGGTGAACACGATCAATGGGGGTGACGCTTAGCGGCGCGGCACGACGAGATTGTCGCCGGGTTGCGGGGACTTCTCGAGGCGATTGCGCTTGATCAACCATTCCAGGGTCACGCCGTAGGCCTTGGCGACGCTGGAGAGGCTGTCCTGGGAACCGAGGGTGATGTACATCTCGTTCGTGCCAGCGACGGTGGTATTGCCGATACTGGTGGGAGTGGTCGAGTTCGGATCACGGGCAGCGTGGCCCTGGCGATCCGGCACCACCATCATGGTTTCGCGATAGTCGCCACAGCCAGTCAGTCCGAGGCCGGACAGGGCGAGGATGGCGAGAGCAAGAGCGGGAAGCGTGCGCATGGGTCGTGAGGCTAGGGGTCTCCCAGACCTCCGCAAGTCTTCCGCCTGAATCATTGGGATGGGACCGAGGGCCGGGTGACTCAACGCGCCAGCTCGGCGCGCAAGGCGGCGACGATGCGGTCGCGGGCGGGGCCGATCGGGTGGCGGGTGTACAGGCCATCGGCGACCCGGTTGGCCTGGTCGGCTGGGCCGGCCAAGCGTTCGGCGTCGAGGACCTGCCAGCCCTGAAACGCCGCTGATCGCGCCAGCATTTCGCGCCGTTCGCGCGCCGATTCCTGCAACGCGGCGTCGATCGGAATCGGTGGCAGCAACAGGACGCTGCGCGGCTGGGCTCCCAAGACCGCACAGTGTGAGCGCACCACGGCCAACATGCGTTCTTCTTCGGCGGTCCAGGTGCCCAGGAACAGATTGGCGTTACCCGGACTCCAGATCAGGGTGCGCGGCACAGGGTCGAGGACGCCGGCCAGCGCGACCAAGGCGGCATGTTCGCTGCGCCGATCATCGACCGCGATACGACAGACGGCGTCAAGGCCAGTGAACACGGACGCGCCGAGCGACTCCAGTGGATCGCCGATGACGATGGCGGGCCCGGTGCCGCGCGGTAAGCCCTGCGTCAATAATTTCCATTGCCGTTCAATCGCGGGGTCACGGCGCTGATCGACCAAGACGACCGGCACGCCGTCGATATCGACCGGAAAGCCATCAACCAAGGCCGCCAAGGGCCACGGTGAACGAGCATCGACGACGCGCAGGGTCAGCTCCCACTGTTCGTCACCGATGACGACCTCTGCGGTGTGAAGACCGGGCGCACGCGGCAGCACCACCAGCCCGGACGTGCGATCGGTATCCGTGGGCAGGACGAAGGGCAGGCGCTCGCCATCGCGCCAGCCGATCGAGCCAGCGACGCCACCGGTGCGTACCGGTAATGCGAATGACCCATTGCGTACTTCGTCCGCGTAGACCACAGCCGGCCAATGGGTGAAGCGCGGCGAGGGCCAGATGCGCTCGCCGCTGGCCGTGGACGGACTGGGCGGGACCCCCTCGGGCAGGCTCCAAGCGGGTTCCCTGCCTGGAACGGCGTCCGCGGCGTGGACATCGGCACCGACGAAGCCTGCACTGAGAGCGCCCATGACCAGACCCAGCGGAATTATGCGACTCATGATCACAGTCTGCCGGATGCCGCCGCCAACGAAAGCAAACACGGTGACGGGAAATGCGTCAGCAGGCTAGACACACCCTGATCAATGCCATACTCGCTGCTCATGAATCCGCATCTCGATTTCGTTGCCGCCTCGCCCCTGGCGAGGAGTGCCGTGACGAGTCCCGATCGTGCCCGCGACCTGCTGCGGCGCTGGGCGGCAGGCGACGAAGAGGCCTTTGCCTGCCTCGTGCGCGACCATCAAGATGGAGCCTATCGCTATGCCCGCCGCATGTGCGGCGACCCTGAACTGGCCCGCGACGTGGTGCAAGAGGCCTTCATCCGCGTCGTGCGCCACCACGACCGCCTCGAAGACTCGCATAATTTTGCCGCCTGGTTGCTGCACATCGTGCGCAACCTCACCATCGATGCGCTCCGCCGTCGGCGCACGCGCTCACAGGTACCGTACGAGGATCACCTGCGCGACACCGCGGCCAGTCCCGTCGGCAATGATCTGGAAACCGCAGAATTGCGCCGCCGCATCGCCAGTGTGCTCAGCGAATTGCCGGACAAATATCGAGAAATTTTGGTCATGCGCGAAATGGACGGCATGGCTGCAGAAGACATTGCCGTCATAATAGGCGTTGATTATGGCACCACCCGCTGGCGCCTGCATAAGGCGCGCAATCTCTTCCGCAGCGCCTGGTTGGCCCGTTTTGGAGCTGCACCATGACCACCTTCGACGATAACGCCCTGCGCGCTGCCGCGGGAGACTATGTCGCTGGCGATCTGGACCCGGCGGAAACCACGCGCTTTCAGGCCCAGTTGGCCGATCAGCCCGCGCTCGCCGAGGACATCGCTTTCTGGCAGCGCTTGCGCCCCGGCTGGACCGATGCGGTCGCTGATGATGGCCTCAGCGAGACTTTTGCGGACAGCGTCTTGGCCCGCGTCGCGCGCGAGTCGCAGGATCGCCATCGCATCATCCGCCTGCCCCTGTGGGCGATGATCACGACGTCTGCCCTGGCGGCAGCCCTGGCCATCGTCGTGCTCTTACCCGCACCGGCATCGGATGCCCAGATGTACGCGGAAGACGGTGCTGCGATGGTCGCGACCCGCTCTACCGGCCCGTGGGAACGGTATGTCCCGCGCGCTCTGGTCAGTCACGTCAACGATGATGGCCCTGACCTGGCCGGCAGCGCGCCAACCCAGCGCGCCTGGGCCGGGTTCTGGACCCGACCCGTGCGTATTCACCATGATGGCCAACCGGGTGACGGGCTCTTGGTCTTGCGCGTCGCCGGTGGCAGCCCCGCTGATAACATCGGTCTGCGCCCCGGTGACATCATCCGCAGTGTCGAGGATTGCCCGGTGTTCACCTCGGCGTGCATCGCGGCGCAACTGCATGCGGTCGGCCCCGGGCAGACGATCGGCATCGACTGGTGGCGACCCTCGAGTGGCGAACAGCGCCGAGCGACGTTGCAGCTGGAAGCGCTGTACGAGTAAGCCGCGAAGCAAAAGACCCGGCGAGCGGGAGCTCGCCGGGTCCGGATTCTGAATGACGAGAGAGACCCCAGCGCGTTCACCACGCGAAAGCTGCTCCGAGCCTACAAGATCTTATCGATGATCCCGTAGGCCTTGGCCTCTTCCGCGTCGAGCCAGAAATCGCGGTCGCAGTCTTCGGCCACCTTGTCGAAGGAGTGACCGCTGTTGTCAGCGAGGATCTGCAGCAAGGTCTTCTTCATCTTGAGAATGCGCTTGGCCGAAATCTCAATGTCGGTGGCCTGACCGCGGGCACCGCCCAGCGGTTGGTGCAGCAGAACTTCGCCGTGCGGCAAGATAGCGCGTTCGCCCTTGGTGCACCCGGACAAGATCACCGCACCCATCGAGGCGGCCATTCCCGCGACGACCGCATGAACCGGGCAGGGGCTACGGCGAATCACGTCGTAGATGGCCATACCGTCAACGATCGAGCCGCCGGGCGAGTTGATGTAGAGCGTGATCGGCTTCTTGGCGTCTTCGAGGCCAAGCAGGATCAGCTGCTGCACCAGTAGGTTGGAGGTCTCATTGTTGACCTCGGTGCCCAACCACACGATGCGGTCCTGCAAGAGGCGGGACGTCAGCGATACTTCGCGCAGGTCGTCTTTGGTTTTGGGCAGCAGGATCTTGTCGGTCATGATGGGCTTATGCTGGACCATACCGCCGACCTTCGCAAGAGCCGGCCTGCCGAAGCTGGCATGGCCCCGGAGCGGTCAACGGCGACCGAGCAACCCCGCGCGCCAAGCCCAGTAGAGCAACTGGAGCAACGCGGTGACCGCAGCCGCGACATACGTTAAGCCGGCCGCGGTGAGCACGCCCCGCACGGCGGCGGATTCTTCGCCCTCCTGCACGATGCCCATATTGAGCAAAATGCGCTTAGCGCGTGACGACGCGTCGAATTCGACCGGCACCGTGATCAGGGTGAACAAGGTGGCGCAGCCGAAGAGCACGACACCGACGATCGCCAGGAGATGCGGCTCTGCCTGCTGGCCGGGCGCTGCGGCCGCGCTAGCCATGATGATACCGATGATGATCAACCACGGCGCGACCGTGCTGCCGATATTGGCCACCGGCACCAGCACGCTCCGCAGCCACATCGGAATATAGCCGTGCGCATGCTGCAAGGCATGGCCGACCTCATGGGCGGCGACACCCGCCGACGCTGCGGAGCGACCGTTATACACCGGCGGACTCAAGGCCAGGGTCTTGGTCATCGGATTGTAGTGATCGCTGAGGAAGCCCGGATGTTCGACCACGGTGACATCGACGATGCCTTCGGCATCGAGAATCGCTTGGGCGATCTCCCGCCCAGTGCGGCCGCTGCGCAGCATCACTTTCGACCCGCGACTGAATTGGGCCTTCACCAGCAGTGAGGCTCCGCCGGCCAACAGGGCGCTGAAGATCAGGATGACGAGGTAGATCGGATCGAAGGGCATGGAGGACTCCGTCAGAATGACTGTGTCGCACCATAGATAAGCACAGAGGGTGCCAAGGCGATTCGGCCCAACCCGTTACACGCATCCCCAAGGGGCGTAACAACGTGACTATTTGCGCGTAGTGGGGTCCGACCTTGCACCCGAATCACGGCCAACCACACTAAGGCCCTTCCACTTCCAGCCCTGTCTCACCGTTCTGCAAGGACATCAGTATGCGTCATATGCCCTTGGTCGCTCTGTCGGCCCTCCTCACCTTCGGTTCCATCGACACGCTCGCGGCCGTCGATCTCTCGGCACCCGAGTCCGCTGTCACCGTACCGGTCACCGCCCTCAAGACCAATGACTTCGTCTCCTTGTTCAAGGCGTTGCCCGCTGCGGATCAAGCGAAGGCCAAGGCCGAATGGGACAACAGCCGGCGCAACATGTCGCCATCGGACAAGGCGCAGTTCAGTGAGCAGATGGACAAGTTCCTCGCTCCCAACGCCGTCGACGTCATCGTCGCCGAAGCCGAGCCGAACTTGGCGGATCTGAATCCGGCCGAAATGGCCGCCGGCGTGCAGATGTTTGGCGGCATGATGGCCATGCAGATGGCGCAAGATCCCAAGACCAAGGACCAAGGCGCGCTGCTGCAGCAGTTGGTCATGGATGTCGCCGGCTGGCTGCCGACCTCAGGCATCGAACAGCCTGCCAAGTTACGTCAATCTGCGACGCATTTCGTCAACGGCGTCAAGGCGCTCGGCGTGTCGAATGCAGATGAGCTGATCGCCCTTGAACTCGATGAATTGCTTACCCGCGGCGGAAAGGCCACGGCAGAACTGAAAAAGTCGTTCGACGTGTATGGTCTCAACGTGGACGGCCTGCTCGGCTCGATCGCGTTAAACAACCTCGTTGGCACCGGCGATGCGCGCTCTGGCCTGCTGACCTTCACCGCCTTCGGCAATCCCTACAAGTTGCCGGTCGACCTCAAGAAGAAGGACGGCTACTGGGTCTTCGACACCGACAAGGCTGCCGCCGCCCTGGCCCCGATGACCGGTGGCATGATGGGCCCGCCCGGAATGTAATCCGGCCCCAGGAGGCTGTCGTCAACCGAGCCCAGCTGCCCGGCGCAGGCGGTCATTGATCGCCTGACCGAGGCCTTCATCAGGTACCAGCTCCGCCACGATGCCGTACACACCACTGGCATCGAGGCGGCGTAGCGCCGCGAACAAGCGGGCGGCGGCGTGGCTGAGATCGCCATCAGGAGCCAGGATCTCGGTTGGCCCCCCGACGGGTGGTGCCACGCAGAATGCCAAGCGGCCGATGTCGGGAGCGACGGGCCAAGCAGCATCGCCCCGCAGCGTCAGCGGCACGCGAGGCGCATAATGGCTCGCCAGCAAGCCCGGAGCCTCGCGCGGCAAATGTTCGGCACGCTCGCTGCGATCGGCAACCGCGACCGGCTCACCCAAGTGCGCTTCTATAGCGGTGCGGGTCAAACCGCCAGGACGCAATATCACCGGCTGCGGATCCAGGCGCAGGACGGTGCTCTCGACGCCGACGCGACAGGGTCCGCCATCAACAACGCCGGCGATATGCGCGGCCAATTGCTCACGGACGTGCGCCGCCGTGGTGGGGCTGATGCGGCCAAAGACATTGGCGCTCGGCGCCGCGAGGGGCACTCCAGCAGCTCGAATCAGGGCCAAGGCCATAGGATGATCGGGCACACGGCCCCCCACCGTGTCCAAGCCGCTCGTGATCACGTCGCTGATACCGGGCTGGCGCGGCAGGATCATCGTCAACGGTCCCGGCCAACACGCGGCCAACCGAAGTGCGCGCGCGCTGGGCTCAGCAACGGTCCACGCCTGTTCGGGTGAAGCCACGTGCACGATCAGCGGATCAAAGCGCGGCCGGCCTTTGGCGGCGAAAATGCGCAGCACCGCTTGCTCATCCCAGGCATTGGCGGCCAAACCGTAGACGGTCTCGGTCGGCATGCCGACCAAGGCACCCGAACGAAGCGCAGCAGCCGCAGCGTCAAGATCCATAGCGGCAGGATTCACGGAGTGGCCTGGAGTCGTGGACGCACCCAAGGATTTCGCGGTCCACGTCACGCTGCATGCGCACGGTCGTAACGCCTCGGGGGCCGGAAGCACCTGCCAGAGTCGGGGCGGATGGCTGAAGACGAGAGGTCAGCGAGGCGAGATACTTTTAGTTAATCGATTAATCATCAGAAGTTAAGGGCTTCTATGATAGGCTCAGAGCAAGTTCTGCCGCCATCGCCAGGCCTTCACGCTCATCGAACTCTTGGTGGTGGTGGCCATCCTATCCACCCTGGCCGCAATGCTGCTGCCAGCCATCAGCTTGGTGCACAGTTCGGCGAACATGGCGAGTTGCTCCAGCAATCTGCGCCAGATCGGGTGGTTCTTTGGGGCCAAGTGGACCGTGCCACCAAATGTGCAGCAGCCCTTTCTAAATGGGTACAGTGCGACGCGAGCCACGTCGCCCGCTGGCTGGTCGATCGCGCCGACACCACCGCCGGGCACCAATCCCCCGGTAATCCGGATGGGCGATCCATGCGCATTACCCATCCATTCGCATTTTCCACAAACACCGCTCCAACTTCCTGTTCGTCGATGGTCTCGTCGCCGCGCACGATCCGTGGCAGACCTGCGGTTCGGTCCTGGACACCTCGATCGACAATGCGGTGTGGACCGGTCGTTGGAGTCAGTGATTACAGGCCCGAGGCGCGCGCATACGCGCCCGGACGTTGACCGGTTGCCCGCTGAAAAGTGCGGCTAAACCAGGCGGGATCGGCGTAGCCCACTCGTGCGGCCGCATCGCTGACCGAGACTCCTTCATCACGGAGTAGGCGCGCGGCTTCGGCCATGCGCAGCCGTTGGCAGTAGGTCAACGGTGAACAGGCAAACACCTGGTGGAAGATGCGCCGGAACTGTGCCACCGAGAGCTCGCAGCGACGCGCCAGGGCGGCGATGGTCAGCGGTTCCCCCAGGTGAGTCCGCATGAGATGAATCGCAGGCATGAGCCGACGCGCCTGGACGAGATGCGGAGGTGCCTGCAACCAAGTCCCCGCGCCGGCACGAATCAAGCCGATCAACAGATCGTGCATCAAGGCTCGCATGCGTGGGTGCCACCCGGCTTCGCGCTGCGCGTATTCGCGGCAAGCGAGATCGATGGTGTGGTCCTCGCGACTGCCGAGCGCAATGGTGAAAGAATCCGGCAGATTGACGACTTCTGCCAAGGTCACTCCGCCGACAGAGGCCTGATAATGAATGGATACCACTTCGAGCGGATCCGCCGGCAGATTGGTGGCCGAGTGCCGCTCTGACCGCCGGATGTGTGCGCACACGCCGGGCGCCAGCCGAACCGTGCGTCCCGGAAGATAGAGGGTTCCGTGACCGCGACGGACAAAAAACAGCATTTCGTCCGGAATCCGACGGGTTTCGATACGCCAACGGGCGCTGCATTGCCACAGCACGGCAGTCATGCCGGTGCAGGTGAAATGATTGAGCACCCCATCGACCCTCTCCGGCGTGGTAACACCAGGCGGCCAGGGATTGAGCGGAAAAGCAGGAGCGGACGCGGAACTCACTCGAGGAGCCTAACGCCGATGAGCGAAATCACCAGTTCTATGCACGGTCCGTCCAGCTGACAGCGGCAAGAAGCGCCGAGAATCGGCGGCATGAAAACGCTCACGCCCCCCCCCCTCACTCCCCAGCAACGTGATCGGTATGACCAGGATGGCCTCCTGGTCGTCGAGTCCTTCCTCAATGCCGATGAACTTGCCGCGGTTCGCCGGGACATTCAAGCCGCCTGCGATCGCGCCGCCAACCTCTCCGCTGACCAGCCGCGCTATAATCTCGAGAAGATCAACGACGACAGCCTCAATCGCCGCGCGGCGGTCAAGCGGCCAGGAATGCTGCGAAAAATCCAGGGCGCCATTTTCGAAGTACCGGCCATCCATGATATCTTCTGTGGCGCGAAGATGCTCGGCCTGATGTCGCAGCTGATGGGGCCTGAGCTCTATTATCATTCATCCAAGGTGATGTTTAAACCAGCGCATGGCGGTTCGCCCAAGCCCTGGCATCAAGATGCTGCCTATTGGACGAAGTATGCCGCGCAGCAGATCACGGTGTGGATCGCCATCCACGACGCCGATGAAAACAATGGCTGCGTGTGGGCCATTCCTGGCTCGCATCACCTCGGCTTGATTCCGCATGTCGGTACGGAGCTTCAGGTTGACCATTCGCGGATTGATCTCACGCAGGCGCGGCCGGTGCCAGTGCGCGCCGGCGGATTACTGATTTTTCACAGCTTGGTCCTGCACATGTCGCATCGCAATACCTCCGATCGCGATCGCTGGGCGATCATCTGCGATTACGACCACTTGCCCAATCCCGCCATCGATGCACCGACGGCCGCCGTCATGCCGCTGACCGGAGTTGGGATCAGTGCCCGAGGTTAGGACGACGCGTTCAGGCGGTCGGATTCCTGCACCAGATGGCGGACGAGGTGTTCCAGGTCGGCCATCAGCATGGGTTTGGCGACCAAGGTGACAAAATGCTCCAGAGCCCAGGCCGCCAACCCGGGTCGATCCGGAGCGCCCGTCAGTAAAACACAGGGCAGATCCGGCCAGCGTTCGCAGCAGCGCTCAATCAACTGCTGCCCATCCATACGCGGCATGTCGAGGTCAGCGACGATGGCGAGGGGTTCCCGTTCCCCGATACGAGTCAACGCATCTTCGCCGTTCTGAGCGACGTCGACCGCAAATCCGGCTTCCGTGAACCACGCGCGGTAGCCTTCGCGCAACAGCGGGTCGTCGTCGACCAGCAGCAGCGGACCGGTCGTACCCGGCGTCCGTAAGCCGCGCATCGGGGTCGAGGTCCGGCGCGTGGCCAATACCTCTCCGGTGTCGCCGTTGGCTGAAAGATAGATGGTGAACGTCGTGCCGCGGCTGGGCTGACTTTCCACCGCGATGGTCCCTTGATGCTGACGGGCGATGCCCAAGCAAGAGACCAAACCCAGGCCATTGCCCTTGCCCACCGGTTTGGTGGTGAAATAGGTGCTAAATAATTTGTCCTGGATCTCCGGCGGGATACCTACGCCCGTGTCACTAACCGCTATGGTGGCGTAGGTGCCAGGCTGGATGCCAAGACGCTGCGCCTGGGTCCGCTCCACCTGACTGGTGTCACAACGGAGTGTGATGGTCCCCGACTCTCCCAACGCATCCCGGGCATTGAGCACCAAATTCGTAATCGCATCGAGCAAGGCATCGGCATCGCCGCGAATCGCTGGCGTCGATGCGACGATGTCGAGCATGAAGGTGACGGTCTGTGGTAAACCCGGCGAAAGCATGCGGTGGGCGCGCTCGAGCAACTGCGGAACGGTGATGTCACTCAGCTTCGCTGGACCACGACGCACGAAGTCCTGCAGGCGCTTCAAGGTGCTGATGGCACGCTCGGTGCCGGTGGTGGCGGCGCTGAGATATTTCCGCTGCGCCGGTTCCACGCAATATTTACGCAGCAGGTCATGGCCGGCCAATACGATCGCTAACGCGTTATTGATGTCGTGAATGCCACCAGCCACCAACTGATCCGTGGCTTCGAAGCGCGCGGCTTGGCGCACTTGGCGCGCAACTGCGCGGATTTCACTGAGGTCCTGCAGCACAGCGACGCTGCCACCGGCCCCATCCGAACGCTCGACCAGATAAATGGCCACTGCCAGTCGCATCCCATCTGGCCGCAGTAAGGATACTTCGCGGCTGGTGGTCGGCTTGAGATCGATGCGGCGATGATCGAGCGGATCGCGCAATTCCGCAACGTCCCGCAGGCGTTGTCCGATCGCATCGCTACTGCTGATCCCAAGGAGCGACGAGGCGCCCGGATTGATGCGTTGGACGCGGCACTCATCGTCGAGCACGAGAACCGCCCCGGGCATCGCGCGAAAGACCGCATCGAGATCGCGTTCGCGCTCTTCCGCAGCGCGCTGAGCGGTGCGGATCTCGGCCAATTGGCGGTTATACCCGGTTGCTAACGTACGAAACTCATCGGCAGCATTCACGGGTATCGGTACGGCATCGAGGTCAGCTCCGTTCGCCAAGCTGGCTTCGACTTCCGCCATCGGCTTCAAGACGAGACGCTGCAAACGGCGATGCGTGGCCGCAATGACCACCCCAATCAGCGCGCCGCCGCCGAGCACCACCGCGAGCATGCTGATCACCGCAAGCATAAACCTCGAACGCCCAAGGTCCTCAGCACGCGCCTGGCTCACGGCCAGCGTGCGGCCATAACCGATCAGGCGCGGCGGATGCTTGATCCACAGAAATGTTGCCGACAGCGCTACGTCATCGCGCCCATCCAGCACGGCATTGATATTATCGAGACTGAAGCGACGGCGATCATTGAGCCGCCAATCGTCCCTCGCTGCCTGCAGATCCATCTGTCCCAGCATAAGGCTAAGAGTTTGGGCCTGATCATGCGTGCTCAACGCCAGGCCTTCATGCGTGAACAGCGCGAGGTCGCTTGAGCGTGTCTCGGTGAAGGTGCTCAAGACCTCCGCAGGGTCGACCCCCTGCGTGATATGTTGATCGAGCAGATCTAACACAGCCAATGCAGTGTGCTCTTCACCGAGCAAAGCCCCTTCGAGCAGCCCCAGCCGAGCCCGCTGCGCATGCTGGTTGCTGAGCATCGCCGCCAGTCCCACCACCGCCGCGATCAGCACGATGCTGACCACTGCCATCGGAGCCAAGGTTTGCCAGCTGAGAATGCGTGCGAGCCGCATCAGCGCACGTTCCGCTGAATGGAATCGCTCAATCGGCGCACTGTTGCCGGGGTCACGACATTGCGCCCGGTTTCGATGGTGAAGCCGGGCAGATGATGCCTGGCGCTCAGATACGCCTGCATGACTGCGCCATAGCCTTGCACGAACGGCAATTGGTCGAGCGCCAATGCCACATCACCATCCGCCATGCCGGCAACGATACCCGCATCGAGATCGAAGCAGGCCACTTCCGGTAAAACGTCGTGCTCCAAACAGCGCAGCGCCGTTCGCAACAAAGGCGCGATGGTGGGCGTATCCACAATCAGCACTTTGCTGCCCGGAGCCACCGCCGCTAAAGCGGCAACGAACGCATCGCCGCCCCCAGCTGTGAGGTCGCCCGCCAATTCGACCGGTTCCGGCATAGGCACAACATCAACGACCACGCCGACCGCCTGCAAATAACCTATGATGGCTTGCGAGCGTACCTCGCGCAGACTGACCGGTGGGGTCGAAACGGGAAGCACGACCACGCGGTCACCGGCGACCAAGCCGAAGGCGCGCAGACAGCTGTCGGCCATCAAGCGCCCGGCTTCCTGTTGGTCAGCACCGACAAAGCCAAAGCCACTGCTTTCCCCGGCCTGGCGCAGGTCGGGGAGGTCGACATTGAAGGTGGTGAAAATGATGCCAGCGGCGCGCGCCTGCTCGACGCGCTTGGCCAAGACTTTGCTGCCTGGATGGCCGGGAAAACACACGACGGTGGGCTGCTGCGGCAGGATCTCATCAAGCTGCTGCAGCATGCGCGACCGATTCCAGCCACTGCGCACAATGCGCACCCGACAGCCGAAATCGGCTTCGGCCGCTAATGCCCCCTTTACCAGGCGATCACTAAAGGAATGACCGGCGTCACCGCCCGCGAAGAAGACGACCTCCACTGGCGCGGTCGGTGCCCGGAGCCGCGGAAAAACGTCCGCGAGTCCGGTGCGGATGTACAACCCTGGCATGCTATGGCGGCGGTGCAGGACGATTTGCGTGACCGCCAAGTACCCCTCGGCAAACGACTGCGACGCACGGGCTGCCGCATCGGCTCCCGTCGGAGGACCACCAACGAAACCGAAACCGCTATGGCTCAGTTCCCAACGCAGCCGCGGCAGGTCCTGACGCATAGCGGTGACCGCAATGCCTCGGCGATGCGCGAGCGTGATGAGCGGACGGTATATGTCCTCGTCGACACACTTAGGCAAGCACATGCCAGCTGGGCGCGATTCGATCAACCGGCTGAGCTGGCTGATGATGCGCTGGGGACTGGTCTCACCTGACACC
>CAYQAQ010000022.1:0-16365 GCA_964415495.1 uncultured candidatus Brocadiaceae bacterium
TGCACCACGGCACCGTGGTCAGCGGCACCGCTCACCCGGGCATGGTCAAGGCTGAGGTCGATGACGCCCGTCGTCGCGCCACGACGCGACATCACAGCGCCACGCACTTGCTGCACGGCGCTTTGGGTCGAGTGCTCGGCGACCATGTCGAGCAGCAGGGCTCGAAGGTCTCGCCCGAAGAGCTGCGTTTCGACTACAATCACCCCAAAGCACCGGACCGCGCGCAGCTGGAAACCATCGAACGCTGGGTCAACGAACAGATCGCCGAGCGTCATCCGGTCGCAGCGACCGAGATGCCCATCGACCAAGCGCGCCAACTCGGGGCCAAAGCTCAGTTCGGTGAAAAATACGGTTCGAGCGTGCGCGTCATCGCCATGGGCGACGGCACGGTCTCGCGCGAGTTCTGCGGTGGCTGTCACGTTGGCAATACCGGCGACATCGGCATGTTCCGCATCCTCAAAGACGAAGCGTCGTCGGCCGGTATCCGTCGCATCACGGCGGTGGCGGGCTCGGCCGCGTCTGCGCTTGATGATGAACAGCGCGCGGTGGTCGAGGCCTGTGCCGTGGTGCTGGGTGGGGTGATTGCCCCCGATCCCGCCGCCATCGAGGTGTTGGCCAAGGTGTTCAAGGCTCCGGCCAAGGAAATCCCAGGTCGCATCGAAGCCCTGGTGATGGAGGTCAGCGACCTCGCCACCCGGCTGATGACGACCATGATCGGCGATGGTGGCGGCGGCGGTCTGATCGAACGGGTCGATCAATTGCAGGCCGAGCTCAAGCGCTTGCGTAAACTCGACGAAGGTCGCAAGGCGCAGATGGCGCATGCGGCTCTGGACGCGGTTCTCGCCAGCGAACGCGACGTCGGCGGCATTGCGGTGATCACGCACGTGCTCGTCGGTATCGATGCTAAGGCTCTGCGCGCTTTAGTCGAGCAGGTGCGTGGCCGCAAGCCCGAGGCCTGCATCGTATTGGGCGCCGATGACGGCGGCAAAGCGTTATTGGTGGCTGCCGTAGGTGCCCAAGCGCAGGCGCGCGGGGTCTCGGCGGGTGCGCTGATCAGCGATCTTGCCCGGCGCGTCGGCGGCGGTGGTGGTGGCAAGAGCGACCTCGCCCAGGCGGGTGGCAAGGACCCGGCAGCATTGCCGGCAGCGCTGGCCCAGGTCGACGAGCTGGTGCAGCGGTCCTTGGCGGTTGTCTGAAGCTGCTGTCTGAGTGGCTGCCTGAGCCGTCGCGGACGTGCAGCCAGTAGGGCAGTGACTTGCGCCCCTGTGCGCTGGCGCGCACACTGGAGCGGTCGCGGGTCTGACCCGCTCCGTTTTCACCCCGGATTGCCATGGCTCGCCAGCGAAAGTCGGTCTTCAAAGGCTTCCCGGTGGTCCCCGGGATCGCCATGGGGCGGGTGACGCTGAAGTTCCGCAAGAACCAGGTGTTCTCGGATCGCGCGATAACCGCGGCGGCCGTGCCCCGTGAGGCCGAGCGCCTAACCGAGGCGGTGCGGCTGTCCAAAATGCAGTTGCTGGAGGCGCGCACCAAGGTCGCCACCGAGATCGGTGAACTCGAAGCGACGATCTTCGACGCGCACCTGATGATCTTGGAAGATCAAGGGCTGCTGAAAAAAATTCGCAGCCAAGTCGAGGCCGACCTCAAGCCGGTCGAAGTGGTGGTGTCGACGCTGGTCGAAGGCTATTACCAAACACTCAAGAAAGTGCCGGACGAACACCTGCGCGAACGCGCCGCAGATCTGCGCGACGTCGGCCGTCGGTTGCTCGACAACCTTGCCGATCTGGCCCTGGGCGAACCCTCCAGGCGGGCCCCTGATCAACCGCAGGAACTGCCGCCCGGGACCGTGGTCTACGCCAGCGAACTGCTGCCGAGCGACATCGCCACCCTGGAGCGTCGCCACTGCGAAGGCGTGATCTGCGAGCTCGGCAGCGAGCGCGGTCATGCGGCGGTGATGCTGCGGGCGATGAACGTGCCGGCGGTGATGGGCCTGCAAGGCATCGGTGAATCGATCAAGGACGGTGATTTTATCATTGTCGATGGTTCGACCGGCACGGTGTATCTTAATCCGCGCAAGGACGTTCTCGACAGCTATCGCAAGACCAAACGCGACTTCGACCACTTCCAGAGCCAGCTCAATGCGGAAGTCGACCTGCCCTCGGTGACGACCGACGGCATGCATGCCACGCTGTTGGCGAATGTCTCGAAGCAGAGCGAGATTGATCTCGCCAAGCTCTACAAGGTCGAAGGCGTCGGGCTCTATCGCACCGAATTCCATCTGATGGCGGCGACCGACTTCCCGGACGAGGAAGAACAGTATCAGATCTATCGCGACGCCGTTGTGCGCATGGGCGGCAAACCGATCACCTTCCGCACCATGGATATTGGTGCGGATAAGAAGCTGCCGTATCTGAAGATGCCGGATGAGGATACCCACGTCCTTGGGCGGCGTTCGATCCGACTGGTGACTGATCTGGAAGAATTCCAGCTGATCCAATTGCGCGCCATCTTGCGGGCGAGCGCGCATGGCAAAGTGAAGATCATGTTTCCGTTCATCACCACGCTGGAGGACATCCGGCTCGGCAAGCGCCTGCTGCGCGCGGCGCGTCGGGACCTGGAGTTGACCAAGACCAAGTTCGATCCCGATATTCCGATCGGCATGATGGTGGAAGTGCCGGCGGCAGCGTTGTCGCTCGACAAATTCGCGCGCGAAGTGCAGTTCTTCTCGGTCGGTACCAACGATCTGACCCAGTACGTCTGTGCTGCCGACCGCAACCACGCCGACGTGGCACCGTGGTATAAGGCGCATAATCCGGGCATGCTGTTCTTGCTCAAGCATATCGTCGACACCTGCGAGAATGCCGGCAGCGAGTTGACGATCTGCGGTGAAATGGCGGGCGATCCGTTCTACACCATGTTCCTGCTCGGGCTGGGCGTGAAGAACTTCTCGATGCCGGCACCGCAGGTGCCGCTGGTGAAGAAAATCATCCGTTCGGTCAATCTCACTGGGGCGCGCAACCTCGCCAACCGTGCTTTGCAATATACCTCGACCATTCAGATCCGTGAACTCTTCGCCCACACCGTGGAGCAGATCCTGGGCCGCGACCTCGGGACGTGGCGCAAAGACGACGAGGCGGTCTGAAGGCCCACGGTGGTTGGCGCGGCGGCAGACGTGATGTCCATTCCTGAAAATCTCTATGACTGATCTCAATACCCTGTTTTCCCACACTTTCGCTCGGCAGCCTAGCGCTGCTGTGCGTGCGCCGGGCCGCGTCAATCTGATCGGTGAACACACCGATTATAACGACGGCTTCTGCTTGCCGATGGCCATCGAGCGCGAGGTGCGCGTGGTCTTGGCCCCGCGCGAGGATCGTCAGGTATCGGTGATCTCTGCCGAACAACAGGGGGTGGTGACCTTCACCCTCAGTAACGCTATCGCCAAAGCGACCAGCCCAGCTGAACGCTGGGCCGATTACGTGAAGGGTTGTGCGCAAATCCTCATCGGTGCGGGCGTGCCTTTGGTCGGCTGCGACCTGGCACTGACCGGCGATGTGCCGCTGGGCTCGGGACTGTCGAGCTCGGCCGCCCTGGAAGTAGCGACCATTCACGCGCTGCTCACGGCGGCTGGCGGCAGTCTGCCCGGGGCCCAGATCGCGCGCTTGGCGCAGCGGGCCGAGAACCAGTACGTCGGTACCAACTGCGGTATTCTGGATCAATTGTCGAGTGCCTGCGGCGTACTTGGTCAAGCGATGCTGATGGATTGTCGAACCTTGGAGCTGACGCCGGCTCCGTTGCCGCCGGGCGTTGCGGTGGTGATTGCCGATACCGGCAAACGCCGCGGACTGGTCGACAGTGCTTACAATGAGCGCCGCGCCCAATGCGAAGCGGGTGCTGCAGCGCTGGGCGTCAGCCACCTGCGCGATGTCAGCTTGCATGGTCTGTGGCAGGCGCAGCAACGGGGTGACCTCGATCCGTTGGCGCTGGCGCGCTGCGAACACGTGGTTGCCGAAAACGGTCGCACCCAGGCGGCTTTCGCGTGTCTGCGGGCGGGTGATGCGGTGGCCCTCGGTCAGTTGATGGACCAGAGCCATGCTGATTTGCGCGATAAATTCGCGGTGACCGGACCGGAACTCGACACCATGGTTTCAATCGCGCGCTCGCTGCCTGGCTGCTTGGGCAGCCGCATGACCGGGGCCGGTTTTGGTGGCTGCACGGTCAGCCTCGTGCGCGACGACGCTCTCGCGGCCTTCGTGCCGGCGCTGAGCACCGCGTATGCGGCGGCCTTTCCGCAATTGACGGCGGCAG
Organism: uncultured candidatus Brocadiaceae bacterium; assembly: GCA_964415495.1. Classification (GTDB taxonomy): domain Bacteria; phylum Planctomycetota; class UBA11346; order UBA11346; family UBA11346; genus CAYQAQ01. The sequence continues at coordinate 4,303 of CAYQAQ010000022.1, forward strand.
TCTATGTGACGCGTCCGGCGGCGGGCGCCGGGCCGGTGGCGCTGTGACCGACCCTTGGTATCGCGATGGCCTGCGCTTCAGCTGCACCCAGTGCGGTACCTGCTGCACCGGCGCACCCGGCTATGTGTGGGTCAGCGATGAGGAAGTGGTGGCCTTGGCGGCGCGGGTCGGCCTGGATGTGCCAGCGTTTCAGCGGCACTACACGCGCGTCGTTCGTGGTCGTGGCCGAACCCTGATTGAACGCCCGGACCGCGAGCGCGGCAATGCCTGCGTCTTCTGGCAGGAAGGCCCCGGCTGCACGGTTTACACAGATCGTCCGCGGCAATGCCGCACCTGGCCGTTCTGGCGCCCGCTGATCGCCGACCAGGAGAGCTGGGATGAGGCGGCGGAGGGGTGCCCCGGCATGAATCACGGCAAGCGCCACACCGCCGACCATATCGCGGCTGTGGCGGCCGACGACGGCTTGCCCTCCTGAACCCCACGCTCACGAGCGTGGCGGGTCGACGAGACTGGACGCTGACCTCCCGCCTGCTGACATGCGCACCATGTCCGTGGAACGGCTTAGTGATGGCGATCTGGTCGAACGCGCCCGCACCGGCGATCGCGAGGCGTGGACGGCGTTGGTGCGCCGCCATGCGCCGCGTCTGGCAGCGTATCTGGGTGCGCGCTTACGTCGGTCCTCGGTGGTCGAACGCTTAGTCGAGGACGCCATCGTCCTGGCCTATCGCCATCTCGATGAGGTTGATGCCAGCGAGGGCTTTGCCGCGTGGTTTCGTCGCGTTGGTGCGCACTTGGCGCTGCGCTGGTATCGCGAGCATCGTGATGAACCGCTGACGGAACCGTTTCCGGTCGATCGCGTTGGCAGTGAATCTGGGCAATCCGCTCGCATGGAGCAGTTGGAGGCGGCGCTCGGTGCGCTCACCGATGGCCAGCGTATGGCGATCGAGCAGCGCTTTCGCGGCGGCTTGGCGGGGGACGACCTCCCGGAAGTCCTGCACAGCGATGCGGCAAAATCCGCCCGTTTGCTGGAGGACGCCCTGATGGCATTGGAGCGGGCATTGGCGCGAGCGGACGGATGACCTCAATCCCGCAGTCACCGGAGACACCGAGACGCAGAGACAGCGCAGAGAAGGGTTTAAGCCGGAATGGCTCCTTATTCAGACGGGGAGTAAAAACGCACGTCGAGAGCCAGCTGCCAAGGGCAGTGTTTGCACACCTCTGTGTCTCAGCGTCTCCTGTTCCATTGCGGCAAACACCATGAAGCGGTGGTGGCTGACGCTGCCGTTGCTGATCGCCTGCGTGATGCCGGCAGAGGATGCGGTGCAGGCGGCCGCCAGGGCGGCGTTGGCCGCTGATCGGCCAGCGCAGGCACTGGATCTGTTGGGGACGTCCTGGGGTGGCGCGGCCGCTCAAGCTTTACGGGTGCGGGCGGCGGCTGCGCTCGGTGATGCCGCGCAGGTGCGCGCATTTGCCGGCGATGATCTCGCGCGTTGGCCACCAGCGCAGCGCGGCGTGGTTGCGCTCGCGCTCGGCCAGGTGCAGGCGGCTGATGGCGATTGGTCCGCAGCGCGTGCGTCGCTACTCATTGCCATCGATGCGGGCGGTGAAGACGGTGACCGTGCGCTCGATCTGCTCGCGGAAGTGGCCTATGCGGCGGGAGATCGCCCGTTGGCGCGGCGTTGTGCCGAACTGCGTTGGCGTCGCGTGCCGCGCACGGCGGCGGTGGCGTCGGCCGGGCTGCTGCTGGCGCGGTTGCACCTGGACGAAGATCCCCAAGCGGCGCGAGTGCTGCTCGCTCAGGTGCGGGCACTGCCGGGCGTGGCCCGAGATCACGACACCCAGGCGGTGGAATTGTGGTGTCGGAGTCTCGTCGCGTCGGCTCCCGATGAGGCATTATTACTGGCGGAACGCGCACTCGCCGCAGGCATCGATGGCGATGTACCGTTGTGGCGGGCCGTAGCGTTACTCGCCATTGATCCGCAGGCAGGGGCAGCAGCCGTCGCGGCCCTCCCGGCAGACGTTGCGGCGCGTCCGGAAATAGCCGCTGCGCGCGCAGCAACCGCCCCTTGGTCCGATGAGCGCCACCGGCGCCTTGCGTTGGCTCACGCCGCCAGTGCGGGGGGCCGCTGGGCCGAAGTCGTCGCCCTGGTGACACCGCTGGCGGCCGAGGATCCGCAGGCTTTGGGGCTGCTGCTGGCGGTACCGGACAGCGATCCGGCCGCGTGGAGGGGGGTGCCCGCGGGGCGGACTCCCGAGGGGGCCAGTGCTTTGGCGCGGGCGTGGTTGGCGCGCGCGCAGCCGGCTCAGGCCTTGGCGGCAGTCGTGCCGGTGCTCGATTCGGCGTCGAAACACCGTGTTTGGCCGACGTATTGGGCATGGCGCAGCGCGCGTCAGCTCGGCGACGTGCGCGCTGAAACCTGGTCGCGCTGGCTGCGCGACCACCCCGAACAGCAGCTTCCGCCGGTTGTGTCAGGGGAAATCTGGGCCGATCACGCGATGACCAGCCAACAGGTAGGCGCCGATCCCTCGTCGGTGGCGGCTGCTTGGGCTATCGCGGCCAACCGTTTGCCTCCAGATCATGCGTGGTGGCTGCCGGCTGTGGAGGCGTTGCTGCGCGCAGCCTTGGAGCGGCAGATCAGTGCGCCGGAAGTCTGGGAGCCGATTGCGCAATTATCCGGGGATTTTCCCGATGTAGCGCGGCAACGATGCGGATTTCTCGCCCTCCAGCTTGCCCTGCGTGAGGGGGACCAAGACCGCGTTCGAACCCTGGCGGCAGGCCTGCGCCGGGTGGCGGACCCTGACCAGCTCAAGAAGCTGGACGCCCTCTTGTCCAGGGGGCAGGCGACCTCCCCAGAGCCCTCCCCGTGACACGCCGGGCGGCTTCAAGGATAGACGGCGGTCAGGCTGGGCTTTGACATGGGTAAGCCGCGCCCATAAGGTCCGCAGCAGACTCCACCTGAGGGCGAGGAAAGCATGGACGCTGTGATCATAAATTCCCCCTGTTCTCGAAGCCCCATGGCCGATCATGCGCGCACCCATGGCGCAATGCTGAACTCCTGATCCGCCACTCCTCGGACGTCACCTTATGATTCTGATCAACCTTCTGCCGCCGGAACTGCGCAAGCGCAAACTCCAGCTCCAGTTCAACCCGATGCTCGCTGGCTTGGCGGCCTGCTTGCTGGTGGTGCTGGGTATGCTGGGTGGGTACTTGTGGCTCAAACAAAGAAATAAGGCGGCTGAGGATCTTCTGGCACAACGGCAGACGGAACTGGCGGATGCAACGCGTCAGGCTGAAGAAGTCAAAGCAATGGAGAAGGAAATCGACCGGTATAAGGAACGTCGCGACTATATTCTCAGCCTTTTGAATCGGAAGATGTTTTGGGCGAAGACATTTGACGATTTCGCCACCTTCTTGAACCAGTCCTTCGAGGGCTTCCAAGTATGCGTCCAGTCGGTAGTCGTCGCTGACCGTGGTGCACAGTCTGGTCCTGCCCGGCCCGCTCCTGCTGCTCGAGGAGCTGCCGGTCGAGGCGGTGCTGCGGCGCCTGAGTTGGTCAGCTACGCGTTGACGTGGCGCTACAAAATCGTCGGCAACGAGTTCCAGATGTCTGGTACCTATTTGAACATTTTACTGTCGTCCTTGAATGAATCGGTTTTCTGGAAGGAATTCGGCTTTGTGGGCAAGCCCGAGGATAAATATTTCGGTGATCGACCGGAGTGGAACAGCGATATTGAGCGAGTGATCGTCGAAGGCGACTTGAATTGGCTGCGAGTCAAGCAAGCCGCGCCCGTTGCGTCGGCTTCCGCACGCCCTGGTCGGCCGCAGTCGGGAGGGAACTGATCATGGCACGATCGTTTAGCCAATTAGAGAAGAAGGAACAGGCAGTTATTTGCATCGTCGTTCCGCTTCTTGCCGCTGCAGCCATCGGTTACTTCGCTTGGGGCGAGCTGAAAAAGCTGGGACCAGACCCCGCTTTGCCGGCGTTTGTCCAACGTCCCGGCGGAACGTGGCAAAGCATCATCGATACCGAAGGTCAAATCGCTGCGCAAATGGCGATTGTTAACCGTAAGCCGCTTGTCGAGAAAATCCTTGCCGGTCTCCAAGAAGAGATCCGTCTTGCTGAGGCCATCCTGCCGCGCGAGGCCGAAAAAGCCGAAATGCGTAAGTTGATTGAAGACTATGCGCGCCAAGTTCCGCCCGAAATCGGTACGGTACAGTTCCGTGCGGTGGCGATCAAGGAAGGCGGCGCAGTGCGCGGCGAAGATTATCAGCCCATTACGTACCAGACTGAGATCGCTGGCGATCTGAACGGCGTTATCAAATACATCGATCAAATCGAAAAGAATCAGCGTTTCATGATGGTTCGCGCGATTACTATTAAGCCCGGAAAGCTGACGCTCGATGCGCCGAGCCAGACCATCATTCCGGCTTTGCATGAAGTGAAAATGGATATCGTCACCTACGTCTATTCTCCCGCACCAGATGCCACTCCCCGGAGAGGCCGATGAACCCCCGTTTTTCGTTTTTAATCGCCTTGGGTTGGGGTTCCCTCGCCCTTGGTGCGGAGCCCGCCGCGGTTGAAGAAGTCGGTCCGAGCGCCGGCACGCAAGCAGCCGAAGCGAGCTGGGTTTTCGATCCCCCGCAGGGCCGAATCGATATCTTTTATGATATCGAAGAACGTATGGAGATGGAAAAAGCCCTGCTTGAGAAGCCTGAAGACCAGCCTGGCGGTATCAGTCTGGCGCCTGCGCTTGATTATGAAGGTGCGATCGAAACGGCCCTGGAATGGGGTCGTCGAGAAGCCGAACGAATCGATAAACTTATCCTCTCTCGTCGTTGGGATGAGGCGATCCAAGCCTGCGATAATGCCAATAAGTCATTGGAAAAGTTTCAGGAACATCCGGAAATCAGGTCGCTGCGGGAATCTATAGCTCGTTCGCGCAGTCAGGCTTATGAAGCCAAGATTTTCGAAGAGGCTAAGAACCAATTTGATGCCCTGGGCATCAAAGTTGAGGGTGTTCTCTGGTCGCCAGATGGTTCTCTGGCCGTGTTGGCCGATGAACCACGGGCTCTCCGCATCAATGACCGCACCCGCGATACCACCATTGTCAACATCGATACCAACCGAGTCGACTTCCTCTTCACCTATGAGCAGCGGCGCTTCGAGTTCCAACGCTATGTTGGCGAAGAAGTGAACCCCAGCTCCGGTTCCGCCCCTTCCCGCCGTTGAATGCATCCACGGATCAGGACCCTACTATGAAGCTCCGTCGCGCTGTTATTTCCAGTCTTGCTGCCCTTTCTCTGGGTGCGGCCGAAAGCGGGGCTTTGCCGCCGGTCCAGCGCTCGGACCAGGTGCAGCAGTTCCTGACCTTGGAGACTACCGACAAACCGCTGGAGACGGTCCTGCAATGGATCAGTCGTCGTGCCGGGGTGAACGTGGTTTCCAACGTCCCCGACCAGCCACGCATCACCCTGCGCCTCGTCAATGTGACCTGGCAAGAAGCGGTGCAGCAGATCGCTGATCGCTACGACTTCGTGATCGAGAAGCGCAGCGAGCGGATCTGGGCCCTGACCCGTCCGCCGAAGGTGCGCATGGAATTCCAGGATGCGCGCTTGAGTGTGGTCTTGGAGGCCCTGGCTCGCCAAGCTCAGGTCAACATTGTCATTTCAGATGATGTCAGTTCGGACCGCCGCCTGACCATGACGCTCAACGGGGTGCCGTGGCGTACTGCGCTGGATGTGATTGTCCGTTCGACCGGGTACACCTGGATCGAGCAGGAATATCAGATCATCCGTGTGGTATCATTGGAAAACGTGCAAAAGGATCTGCAAACCCGGGTCATTCGCCTCAATTACGCGAATGGTGGCCTTATAACCCCGGCCATCGAACCTGCGCTCAGTGCCGATGGCAAAGTGGTGCATGATCCTCGAACCAACAGTCTCGTCATCACCGATACGCCGCCGAGTTTGGATGCAGCGGCACGCATCCTGACCGAGCTGGATACCCGGACTCGCGAAGTGTTGATTGAGATGAAGTTCGTCGAGTTCTCCACTATCGAAGCCCAAGCCTTGGGTTGGGATCCGTTGTCGCTCGGCTTCGATGTCGCCGATGTCGGCCGCTTTGCGGCCAGTTTCGCTCCGTTCGCATCGGAGACGGGTTCGGCGACTGCCGGTATTTTCCGTACCCCGCAGCCCGGTGTCGATCCGACGGTCAATCCCTTGTTCGGGCCCATCACGGCTGTGCCCTCGGGCAATGGCAACATCTCGGCCCAGGCGACCTTTGAAGCGATCGCTACGTTGACGAGCACGGAAATCATTCAAACGCCGAAAATCCTCACCTTGGATAACACAGAGGCGATGATCCAGATTGGCCGTGAGATCCGCTTTGCTGAAGAAACAGTCACTCAGGAGAGTGGAGTGACGGTGCGTACCTTGCAGGAGGCTGAATCGAGTCCGGTTGAGGACGGTATCTTGATCAGGGTGACTCCGGCCATCACCAGCGATGGCTACGTCTCCATCAAGTTGATGGCGACCGATGAGAATGCGACCTTGCAGGATTTCTCGACGGGCACCTCGTCCATCGCGCTGCCGCAAAAGTCGACGACCAGGATCGAGACCAATATCATGGTGGCGGATGGTCAGACGGCGGTGATTGGCGGTATTCTGAAGAACAAGGTCGAAGAGGACGAACGCTCGATTCCTGGCATCAACAAAGTGCCGATTCTGAATTGGTTCTTCAAGAAGACCACGGATTCGGTCGAACAGCGCAATCTGACCATTTTCATCACCCCGTACGTGATCCCGACCTCGGATCGCGATTTGATGATGGAAGATACCAATCGTCTGATCGAGCGCATCTCGGGCATTCCTCAACGCAGACCGGGTGAAGAACAGGGTGCGGATAGCAGCACGCTGCGCGAATAAACCCGCACTAGACGGCAAGGCCGATCAAGCCCGCAGGATGCTTGGCATTCTGCGGGCTTGGTGTTTTGAGAGGGCGGCGAGTGGCGAGTGGCGAGGATGGCACAACTCCCTATTTAGACGTGCAACTAGAAGAGCTGCTACGGGCTGCCTGGGTTGCTGATGACAAATGCTTGGAAGACGTGCTGGGGCAATCTAAGCCACTGGGTACATTCTCGTCGCGCATTGACGTCGCATACCTAACGGGGTTGATCGGTGAGCGGGCGCGCCGCGATCTCCATCTGATTCGAAAGATCCGAAACGACTTTGGACATAGACCAGAGCCCCTCGGTTTCGATTCGAAAGGCATCGCTAGCCGTTGCGCCGAACTACATCACACCTTCCGATTCAAGAAGGAAAGACCGATGGCGCTGTTCACGAGCACTGTGCTAGGAGTATTAGCAATCATTCAGCTAATCAAAAGGTGGAACGTGCCGGGTGATGTCCCGGCGTCCGTGGAACTTGGCCGAAGGCCGAACTGCCGAGGAGGCCGCGTGGTGTCGTCAGGGGAGCATAGAGGCGAAGTTGGCTTTGGCGAGGGTGTTGACCAGGGCTGGGAGAGCGCCGTGACCTTTGATGCGGTTGAAGCGCAGTTCGGCGTCGATCAGGAAGGAGGCAGCCCAACGGGTTGCCATACCGTCACCGGCCTTCCAGTTGCGAACGCGGGTGACCTGGGTGGCAACCGAGGAGAAGACATTCTCGATGGGATTGGTGGAATAGAGCGAGACCCGCAGCGGTGGTGGGACGTCGAGGCGATGGAGGGTGAGGGTTTCTTCCAGTCCTTCGCGCAGACTGTCAGCGGCGAGGGCACTGAGCTGATCGAGCAGGGTGAGCACGTCGGTGAGGGCGTCCTTGGCGTCGTCGTAGGTGTTCATGCCCCAGGCGGCGCGCAGGCGGGTGGTGATCAGCCAGTGATGCTTGGCGGGCAGCTTGTCGAGGATGTTGCGCAGCTTGTGGACGCGGCAGCGCTGGATGATGGCGTTGGTCCCGAAGACGGCACGCACCCCTTTGTGCAGCGCTTTGCCGCCATCGAGGACGAAGAGACGGCGACAGGCCGGGTCGAGGCCGCGTGCCACCAGATCGGTCAGCAGGCTGGTGACCAGCGTGGTGTTCTCGGTCGATCCCGCCAGCAGGCCCAGGATGTGTTTGCGCCCCGAAGCGTCGATTCCCAGGGCAACCACGATGGTTTCGTCCCCGAAGCCGACGCCGTCAATCATCACCGCCACCAGATCCAAGGACCCCAGCGGACGTGCCAGCAGGGCGGCCAGCTTCTTGGCACTCGCCGCCTTCCAGTGTCGGCTGATCGAACTCTTCTCGACCCCATGCCCCTCGGCGGCGGCCTCCAGCGCCTGGCCATAGCGGCGCATGCTCACCCGCGCCAAGACCCGGCGTTGGACGCTCCCGTGCATCCGCCGCGGAACCTGGAACTGCCGATAGCGCGGCAGGTCGACCTCGCCCTCCGCCGTGCGCGCTCGGGGACGCTCGATCGCCAGCTTCCGCCCGTTGTACCAGATCCAGCCATCCTCGTAGCCATGCCGCCGAGCTGCCTTGCCATCTCCATGCGCGTGCTTCGGGCCAGCCTCGCGTTCGATGTCCGATTCCAGCACCGCCGACAAGGCCAACACCCCGATCTGGTTGGCCAGACCATCGATCGCCTCATCCAGGGCCAGCAACGGATTGAAGGGCAACACCAGTTCCAAGGCCTCTCGCCCGTCCGCCATCCGCCGCAGACGGGTCAGGGTGGCGGGATCACTGGGCAGCGGCTTGCGCTTGGAACGGCTGGGGGTCGAACGAGACTGGGACATGATGGCTCCGTTGGGGAGGTTGGTGTGGTGTCGCAACCACAGCCTACCCAGCAGGAGCCATCGTTCATTGGGTCAGTTCCACGGACGGAGGGACATCACCGTGCCGCACGTGCAATTGATCTGGAGATCGATGAGGGAGCGAGAAAACAGCACAACAAGACTATCAACCAGCAAATCGAGGCCCTAATGGAACTGCATGAAAAACCACTAAAGACAATGAAGGCTCGGGCCAATAATACACCCCGACGCTCGTAAACCCTCACGCGCGTGCTCGTGCGCAAAATAAGGACCGGCACCTTGCTGCGCCATTAGCCCGTAATGGCCGCATCTTCTGCCGATCGGAAGTGCCCATGCCGGCTACAGCCGGCGGTACGGTAGACGCCTCCTTGTCGCAGCAGGCCGAACGCTGACCCGTCTGAAGATATCCGGAATAACCCCGCAGCCCCCCCCTCACAACACATCGTCCCCCACCAACGTCATCCTTGTCACCGGCTGCGGAGCAGCGCCGTGGTGCTCGCCGTGGATGAGGCGCTCCAAGCGACGCTTGGTGGCGATGAAACGCGGGTCGAGGTGGATGTCGGGGGGGCGCGGGATGGGGAGTGGGACGTCGATGATTTCCTGGATGTGGCCGGGGTTGGCGCCCAGGACCAATATGCGGTCGGCGAGATAGACCGCTTCGTCGAGATCATGAGTGATAAACATGACGGTGACGTTGACGTTCATCCAGATCTGCAACAAGTGCGCCTGTAATTGCGCCCGCGTTTGCGCGTCGAGGGCACCGAACGGTTCATCCATCAACAGCACGCGGGGGCGATTCGCCAGAGCGCGCGCGATCGCCACCCGTTGCTTCATGCCACCGGAAAGCTGATGCGGATAACTGTCGGCGAACCGCTCCAGGCCGACCACATCCAGCCATTGCCGGGCTTCGCTTTCGGCCGACGCCGTGGTGGCTCCGCCGAGCTTGAGGCCGAACATCACGTTGCGCAGCACCGTCAGCCAGGGGAACAACGTGTAATTCTGGAAGACCATGCCGCGGTCGCGGTCGGGGCCCGATACCGGTTTGCCATCGAGGAGCATTTCGCCCGAGGTATGCGGCTCCAAACCGGCGATGATTCGGGCCAAGGTTGATTTGCCGCAACCTGAGGGACCGATGACGGTGATGAACTCGCGGCGATGCACGTGCAGATTGATGTCACGCAGCGCGGTGATTGCGCCGTTGGGCGTTGGGAACACTTTGCCCAGGCCGCGGATGTCGAGGACTACTGGGCGGGCGTCGATGCGGGCGAAGCGCGCGGCGAGATCTGGTTCCAACGTGGTCGTGCTCATGGCTCCTCCTGCCGCACGGTTGCTAAAGGACCGCCCGCGCTCACGTCCCGCCGGTGCATGCTCGGGGCGTCACGGCCGCTGGTCACCCAGCCGAAAAAGCGAAACGGTGCGCGGAAGGGCCAGGTGGCGAAGCGCCACACCCGCACGGAAGCGCGGCTCGGCGGCGGACCATTCCACGGGAACAGGATGCGGCCCAGCCAGCCCAGGATCTGATCCGTGATCAGGCCGATCAGACCGATGGTGATGATCCCGGCAAAGACGTTGTCGTAATTGCGGTATTTACCCTGCTGATTGATGAAGTGGCTGATGCCGGAACTCGCGCCGATGAGTTCAGCGACGATGAGATAGGTCCACGCCCAGCCGAGCAGGATGCGCAGATCATTGTAGAGATTGGGCACGATGCCGGGCAGCACGACCCGGGTCAGCAGATGACGATCGCGCGCGCCCAGCGTCTGGGCCGCTTCGAGCAGGCCGACATCCAGGCGGCGGGTGGTGTTGGCGATGACCAGCACCATCTGGAAGAAGGTGCCGATGAAGATGATCGCGACTTTCGGCCCGTCATTGATGCCGACCACCGCCATGGCCAGAGCACCGAAGGCCGGCGCTGGCATGTAGCGCACGAAATCAACAAAGGGCTCGACCAAGCGCGTGAACAAGCTGTAGGTCCCGCACAGGATGCCGAGTGGGATCCCGATCAGGCAGGCCCAGAAGAATCCCACCGCGATGATGCGGATGGAATGCAGCAGGCTTTCATGAAACCACGGATCACCGCGCCGCGGCGGCGTGGTGTAGGCGGTGACCAGCGAGGTCGCCACCTGATGCGGTGCCGGCAGAAAGACCGGATTCACCCGCTCGCCGACGGCGGGCGCTAGGCCCGCCGCCTCAAGCTTCGCATTTTCGGCGGCAAACGGCGCGCGATCCATGCGCATGCCCGGCCGCAGAAACGTGCTGCCGCCCGGATCACTGACCAGGACTTGCGGATGCCACAACCAGGGCACATAGCTGACCGTGCACCACAGCCCCAAGGGCAGCAGGAAGGACAGCACCATCAGGAGCGCTTGGCGTGATGCCGGTTGCTCGCGACGGACCGCAAACCAGGGAATCCGGGAGGCAGACACGTGGCAGCGTCACTTCACCGACATGATCAGCGAACTGTCAAAGTAGGACGACAGGTCTCCGGCAGCACCGGCTTCATAGACGCCGTACTTGACGTTGAAGGCATCAACAATGGCGGTCGATCCGATCACGCTGTCGAGTCCATCGCCCGGGGCGAAGCGCTTCTTCATCTCATCCATGGTGAGCAGATAGGTGCCGTCGAGGAACGGCGCGTACGCTTCCGGCGTCAGGCCGACGCGGGCGCTCATGTACTTCAGCGCTTCCGGCTGCGTCGCGGGATCGGTGACGAAGGCCACCACCCGCGGCCACACCGACACCACTTTCGCCCAGTCGTCACGACGGCTGGCGAGGCTTTCCGGGCTGACGTAGAGCGCATCGTAGATCAGACCGGGCACGTTCTTGCTGGTGAAGATCGCGGTCGATCCCGGCACCATGGTCAGCGCCTGGCTCGACGCCGGCTGCCAGCAGCCGATCGCATCCACAGCGCCCGAAGCCAACGCCTGCGGCGTGTCCGAGGTCACAATATTGACCAGTTCGACATCGGCTTCGGTCATGCCCTCGGCTTCGAGCGCCTTGAGCAGCATGAGGTGGCTAACGAAATTCAGTTCGAGCCCGACCTTCTTGCCCTTGAGGTCTTTGATCGATTTAATGCCCGGCTTGGCGATGATCATGTCATTGCCATTCGAATAATCGTTGATCAGGATGGTCGTCGCTTTGCGCCCGGTGGCACCCGTGACCAGGGCGTCGCCGTTGGTCATGCCCACGGCATCGAGATTGCCGCCCGCATAGGCATCCATCGACGCAACATATTCGAACCACACAAATTCGACGTCGACGCCGGCTTCCTTGAACCAG
>CAYQAQ010000023.1:0-16040 GCA_964415495.1 uncultured candidatus Brocadiaceae bacterium
GTAATACGAACATTGGTTTGGCGTCATAAATATCCCCCGATCTTCAGCACTTGCTCCGCGCAAGCTCCTGCGCTCACCGCGCCAGCCCGCGCTCGGCCAGCCACGCCAGCGCGCGCTCCTGGCGCTCGGGCGTCATCTCCAGAATCAGGCGTGGCGTCTCCGGCAGCGCGGCCAGCGCGGCGAACACCGCCCGCCACCGAATCTCGCCGTCGCCCACCGCCCAGTGGCGATCGCTCTCGGTGTCCGTGTCCTGCAAATGCACGTGCGCCAGCGCCGCGCCCGCCGCGTTGATCCAGGTGTCCACCGGCGGTCCGCCGCGCGCCGTCATCAGATGGGCGTGCCCGGTGTCGATGCTGCGCCGCACCCAGGGCGAGGCGAATGCCGCCACCAGGCCATCGAGCGGATCGGTGCGCAGGTCGAAAATATTTTCCCACACCAGCACGCACTTCCGCGCCGCCGCCTCCTCGACCACCGGCGCGATATTCTCCACCACCCGCGCGATCGTATCCGTTAACTCACTACCGCGAAAACGCGTCTGCGCTTTTCCGAAAAACAGGAAGGGGCTGTGCAACACCAGATGCGTGCCGCCGAGCGCCGCCGTGAAATCGAGCGATTCCCGCAAACGAACCCGCATCACGCCCACCAGTCTCGCGTCCGCCGACGCCCAAGGCATGCCGTCATACGGCGCGTGCACCCCTCTCCGTCCCGCGTGTCCGTCGAGCTGCGCCCGCGCCTCGCGCGCCGCCGCCATCCACTCGCCGTCCAGAAAACCCGCCAGACACGGGTCCTGGATCTCCAGGTCGCGTCCGTCCGCGAGCAGCCATTCCGCGCGCGCCGGAAGTTCCGCCAGTTTCAAAGCCGCCCCCACCAGCAAAGGTAATTGTGCCATGCGCCCAACATGCCTCACGCGGGTTAGCTTTGGTTAAAGAGCGGGTGACATTTCCGCCGCATCCACCGCACAGACCCGGGGCAGCCCAGCCAAAAAACGCCGCACCTCCGCGCGCCCGCGCAGGATGTGCACCGCTTTTCCGCGAGCACGCGCCGCCTCCACCACCGCGAGCGTTTTCTCCTTCCGCAGCGAGCGCCAAGTCCAGATGTAGCGCAGAAAAACACGGTCGGGCAAACGCTCCGGACACCCTTCGTTCAAATCCGGACGCACCCGGCCGAGGTGCCGCCACGCGCGCCGATATACGCGCGCCAGACACACCCAGCGGTTGAAATCCAAAAACAACATCGTGTCGCAACTCTCGAAACGTCGCGCCGAGGCCGTGTTGAAATTGCCATCCGTTATCCAGCGGTCACCGGCCGCAAGCGCATCGACCCGCGCCGCCCACGCCGCCTTGTCCGGCTCCACCCAGCCCGGCTGCCAAAACTCCCGGTCGAGATGCACCACCGGCAACCCCAGCCGCTCGCCGAGTTCGCGCGCGAGCGTCGATTTGCCCGCGCCGCTGCAACCGAGGATGACGATGCGCTTCATTTCAGACCCACCCGCACCCTCGCGGCCTACTTCCGGCCTTCGTCCAGATCCTGCAAATCGAAACCCGTCTGGATGTCGTCCCGCTCCGCCGCGCCGCGTTTTTCCTTCGAGGCCTTGAGTTTCTCCGATCCCTCGTCGCGCCAACCGCGCTTCGTCATGAACGCGTTGAAATATTGGATCTCGTCGTCCGAAGGCCGTCGCCCCCGCGCGTAGCACCATTCGAGCACCGCCGCGTCGTCCGCCTCTTCCCGCGCCTTCGCCGCGATGTCTTCGTAGGCGAGGCCGAGCAGCCGGCATAGGCGGGTGTCGAGGCCCTTGCCGAGGTTGTAGTCGTCCGCCAGCCGACCCGCCGCGTGCAGGCGCGCCTTGTCCAGCATGCGCGGCAGAAAAACCAGCCCACTCACCGAATCATATCCGGACCGAGGAAACATTTTTGAATTCATCGCCGCCACTCTGCGCGCCCCCCGTTAAGCCCGCATAAAGACAAGGTGAATTCTTCCCGCGCCCCCTCCGCCTCCGCGCCTCCGCCACGTAGGATTGAGCGTGAGCTCAATTTCCCGCCTCCCGCGCAAACCGCACCGTGAACACGCTCCCTTCGCCCAACTCGCTTCGCACCGTCACGCGCCCGCTCATCACCTGCACCAGATGCTTCACGATGCTCAGGCCCAACCCCGTGCCGCCGCCCTCGCGCGAGCGCGAGCGATCCACCCGGTAAAACCGCTCAAAAATCCGCGCCACATGCTCCGGCGCCATGCCCACGCCCGTGTCGCGCACCACCACCGCGCAGCTCTCCGGCCCCGCCTCCAAGGTCATCGTCACCTCGCCCCCCGGCTCGGTGTAGGCGACCGCGTTCTTCAGCAGATTGTTAAACACCATGCGCAAGGACTCCACATTTCCCCGCACCGGCAGCTCCGCGTCTCCGCCGCTCCAGGTCAACTTCACTCCCTTGCGATCCGCCACGTCCGCCAGCGTCTGCGCGCACTCCACCGCGATCGCCGCCATGTCCACGCGCGTCAGCTCCGGCACCTCGTGCTCCGACTCCAGCCGCGAGATCGCCAACAAATCCTGCACCAGTTCCTGCAACCGATCCGACTGAGCGCGCACCTTGCCGAGAAACCGCCGCCGCGTCTCCGCCTTCATCTCCGGGTCCTCGATCACCGTGTCCACCAAGGAGCAGATCGCCGTCAGCGGCGTTTTCAACTCGTGCGAGGCGTTCGCCGTAAAAGTCCGCCGCGCCTCCTCCAGGCGTCGCAATTCCGTCAAGTCGTGCAACACCAGCAACACCCCGAAGGGCGCGCCCGTTTCGTCGCGCAGCGGGGTCGCGTCGATGCGCAACACCGCCCCGGGCGGGCTCTCCGCCAGCCGCGCCTCCCTCACCACGCGCCGCCCCGCCGCCAGCGCCTCCTCCCTCGCCTCCCGCACCGGGCCGAGCAACACCGCCTGCGTAAACACCAGCCCGCGCGGCGCGTCCGGCAGCCCGAGCAGATCCACCGCCACGCGGTTCGCGTAGGAGATGCCCCCGCGCGCGTTCACCGCCACCACCCCGTCCGCCATCGCCGCCAGTAACGCCGCCAGCCGCTGCCGCTCCCGCCGCTCCTCGTGGATGCGCCGCCGCACCTCCTCCGCCATGCGGTTGATCGTCGCCGCCACCACCCCGATCTCGTCCGTATCCTTCAAACGGATACGCTCGTCCAGGTCGCCCGCCGCCAGCTTGCGGCAGCTCTCGCCGATCTCGCGCAGGGGACGCGTCACCGCCCGCGTGAAAAAAAATCCCAGCCCCAGCGCCACCGCCACGCTGATGCTCGTGCCCGCCAGCACCCGGTCGCGCAGCTCCTTCTCGCGCGCCTCGATCCGCGCCAGCGGCGCGCCCAACCGCACGTAGCCGATCCGGTCCGTCTCCAGCAGGATGGGCAACGCCAGCCACAGATACTCCGCCCCCGTCTCCTCGTCCGGCCTCACCGCCCGCCCATACGCCGCCGTGAAGGTCCCCGCGAACTCCGGCAGGGCCAGCCGCCCCGCCGCCTCGCCTTCGTCCCGCGGCGGCCCGCCCGGTCCCGCCTTCCGGCCGTTCGCGAAGTAGATGCCCACGCTCAGCCCCGTGTCGCGCTCCACCTCCGCCAGCTGACGCCCCAGCTGCGGCGACCAGAGATGCGAGGGATTCGCCGCCTCAAGCGACGACATCAACAGCGCCATGTTCAACAAATCCGCCTCCGCGTCGCGCAACGCGTTTTGCCGCGCGTTGCCCAGCACCAACACCCCGATCACCCCCGCGCACAACAACACCAGCGCCGTGTAACTGCGAAACAGCCGCCAGAAAAAAGAGCGCCGCGCCCCCGCCGCCGTGTTTGCGCCGCCCGCGCTCACGTTTTCGCCACGAAGCGATACCCCACGCCGCGAATCGTTTCGATCCGCTCGCGCCCTTCGCCGAGCTTCCGCCGGATCGCGCGCACATGCACGTCGATGTTCCTATCCACCACCACCGCGTGGTCGCCGATGATCTGGCTCAACAAACGGTCCCGCGAGAACACCCGGCTCGGGTTCATCGCCAGAAACCGCAGCAACCGAAACTCCGTCGCGGTCAGCGGCACCGTCTTCCCCGACAGCGTCACCTCGTGCCGCTGCGAGTCGATCACCAGATCGTCGCACGTCACCAACTCGCCTTGCTCCTCGTCGCGCAGTTGCCCGCGCCGCAACACCGCCCGCACCCGCGCCACCAGCTCCCGGTTGCGAAAGGGTTTCGTCACGTAGTCGTCCGCCCCGAAACCCAGCCCGAGCAACACGTCCGTCTCCTCCCCCTTCGCCGTCACCATGATCACGCAGGCCCGGCGCAACACCGGATCGGATTGCACCCGCCGACACACCTCCATGCCGTCGATGCCCGGCAACATCAGATCCAGCAGGATCACGTCCGGCACGCGTTCGCGGATGACATCCAGCCCGCGCAACCCGTCTCCCGCCGTCCACACCCGGTAGCCTTCCTGGTTCAGGCTGTATTCCATCGACTCTCGGATGTCGGGCTCGTCCTCGACGATCACGATTTTTGGCGGCAACGCGGCGGGCATGAACGGGGAGCAGAGAACTCCCCCACCGCACGGCAAGCCCCCTGCGTGACGTTTCGGTCAACTTTTTCCGACCACGCCGGATAGTCGCCGGAACTTCACGCGATCCTCGTCGTTTCTTAATCAAACCGTCACGCGCCCGCCCCACCCTCCTCGACGCATGAAACGCGTCAAAATTCTCATTGTCGAAGACGAGCCCGATCTCCGCGACCTGCTGCGCCACCACCTCTCCCACGAGGGTTTCGACATCCGCGAAACCGGCGACGGCCACGAGGCCCTCCGCCTCGTCCGCAGCGAGCAACCCGACCTTCTCCTCCTCGACCTCATGATCGAGGGCCTGCAAGGCCTCCAGGTCTGCCGCCAACTCAAGGCCGCCCTCGCCGGCGCTCCCTCCCGCATCATCATCGTCTCCGGCCGCGCCGGCGAGGAGGACATCCTTCGCGGCCTCGGCGCCGGCGCCGACGACTACATCCCAAAACCCTTCCGCCCCCGCGAGGTCGTCGCCCGCGTGCGCACCGTCCTGCGCCGCTGCTGCGAACCCTCCCGCCCGCGCGACGAGGAGGTGCTGCGCGTCGGCGAACTCGTGCTCGATCCCTCCAGCCACGAGGCCCGCGTCGGCGAACGCCCGCTCTCCCTCACCAACTCCGAGTTCCGCCTCCTTCGCTTTTTGCTCGGCCAGCCGGGCCGCGTTTTTGATCGCGCCCAACTCCTCGCTCGGCTCGGCGAGGCCCGCGCCGACCTCGTCGGACGCAACATCGACGTCCACATCCGCGCCCTCCGCCAAAAACTCGGCGACCACGCCAACCTCATCGCCACCGTGCGCGGCGTCGGCTACCGCCTGAGCCCCGTCGCCGATCCTTCCCGCCGCGTCACCCAAACTTAACCGTCGCGCCTCGCCCGCCCCTCCGCCCGAACGAACCTTCATGCCGTCTTCATCCCGGCTTAACATACGCCGGGCAGTTTCGCGGAGCGCTCGGAATACATCCGAACGCGGCAACTAAACCACCTAACCTAAAAAACTCCGTCATGAATCACTCCATGTCCGGCTTCTTCCGCCACTCGGGCCGCCACGCCCTTCTTCTGACCGTCGCCACGTCCGTCTCCTTCGCCCAATCCGCGCCCGAGGCCACTCCGCCGCCGCCCTCCGAGCAGCCCGTGTCCGACGAGGTCATCACCCTCGACACCCTCGAGGTCCAGGGCATCAAGGAAGGCATGGCCCGCGCCATCGACGAGCAACGCGCCGCCAACAACGTGGTCAACGTGCTCGCCGCCGACTCCATCGGCCGCTTCCCCGACCTCAATCTCGCCGATTCCCTCGGGCGCGTATCCGGCCTCTCCATCGAGCGCGACCAGGGCGAAGCCCGCTTCGTCAACATCCGCGGTACACCTTCTGCGTACACCTCCGTCGCCATCGACGGCATCACCATGCCCTCGCCCACCACCGGCGCGCGCGCCATGCGCCTCGACACCATCCCCTCCGATGTCGTCGGCACCCTCGAGGTCACCAAGGCAATCACCCCCGACATCGACGCCGACAACATCGGCGGCCACGTCAACATCCGCACCCAGGGCTCCTTCGACCAGCCCGGCCGCGCCATCCGCACCAACCTCGGCATCGGCTACAACGAGCTCGGCGGCGGCAACATCACCAATGTCGGCGTCACCTACAGCGACCGCTTCCTCGAAAACAAAAACCTCGGCATCCTGCTCTCCGCCTCCGATTTCGAGACCGACCGCCACACCGCCAACATCGAGAACAACAACTGGCGCCCCGTCCCCGGCGAGCCCGGCGTCTTCCGCGAAATCCGGCCCGATATCCGCACCTACGAACTCGTGCGCTCCCGCTCCTCCTACAGCGGCCGCATCGATTTCAAGCCCACCGAAAACACCTACGTTTTCTTCAGCACCATCTTCTCCGACTGGTCCGACGACGAGAAGCGCGACAACTACCTGCTGAACTACACCACGGACGGCGCCAGCTTCACCCCCGGCTCCACCTACCTCACCGGCGGCTCCACCGGCGTCAACGTGCAGTCCAACCACAATATTCGCGACGTGGTGAACACCATCAACGCCTACACCATCGGCGCGGAACACAAGATGGGCGACGCCACGCTCGATTTCTCCGTCACCCTCGGCACCGCCTCGGTAGAGACCAAGCGCCCCAACACCTACTTCAACTTCCGGGTCGATCCCGCCGCCCGACCCGACATCACCTACAATTACAGCAACCCCGACCTGCCCACCATCACCCGCGTGGATAGTCCCAATCCCCTCATGTCTCCTCCTGAGAACATGCAGTTCCTGCGCTACGAACAACGCCAGGAAAACACCGACGACGACGATCTCACCATCGCCCTCAACTACGAGGTGCCCACCAACCTCTTCAACCGCGAGACCACCCTGAAGTTCGGCGCGAAGTTCAAGGACAAGGAAAAAGTTCGCAACGATTCCCGCACCCGCTGGAACGCCGCCGACATTCCCTTCGCCGTCGATTTCACCGACATCATCGGCTCCGAACTCGCCACCAACTTCGGTCTCTATCCCTGGGGCTTCAAGACCGACCGCAGCACCTCCGCCGCGCTCGGCCAACAAATCCGCGCCTCCGGTCCCGGCACCGATCTGCGCAACATCCGCTTCGGAAACTCCTACGAGGTCACCGAGGAAATCTACGCCGGCTACGGCATGGCCACCACCGAGTTTGGCGACCTCACCGTCGTCGCCGGCGCCCGCGTCGAACACACCAAGAACACCGGCAGCGCCTTCCAGACCAACGACAACTGGGTGACCGCCACCCCGACAAATTCGAGCAACGACTACACCGACTTGTTCCCCAGCCTGCACTTTGTGCAGAAACTCACGGAAAACCAGACCATCAAACTGTCGTTCTCCACCGCCATCGCCCGCGCCAACTTCACCACTCTCCGCCCCAACGAGGTGATCAACGACACCACCCTGACCATCAGCGCCGGCAACCCCGACATCGCCGCCACCAAAGCCTACGGCGTCGATCTCTACTACGACTACTACTTCCAGCCCATCGGCATTTTTACCGCCGGTGTCTTCGCCAAAAAAATCGACGACCCCATCTTCTCCGGCACCAGTCTCCGCCAACTCGGGGGCGACACCTACACCGTCACCCAAGACCTGAACGGCAGCGACGGCGAACTCTACGGCTTCGAGCTCAACTTCGAGCGTCCCTTCACCTTCCTGCCCGCGCCCTTCGACGGCTTCGGCATGTTCGCCAACTACACCTACACCAACTCCTCCGCCGAGCTCCCCCGCAACCCCGACGGCACCCGCCGCGGCAGCGTGGCGCTGCAAGGCTCTTCCGAGCAGACCTATAACATCGCCATCTTCTACGAGCGCGGCGGCTACAACGCCCGTCTCTCCTACCTCTACCGCAGCGAGTGGCTCGACGCGTTCAACCTCACCACGCCCGCCCTCACCCGCTTCTGGGACGAGCGTCCGCAGTTGGACTTCACCGCCAGCGTGCCGCTCAACCGCTGGGCCTCGATTTATTTCCAGGCCAACAACCTCACCGACGAGCGCGGCCGCCGATTCCTCGGCGATCGCAGCCGCGTCCATGAACTCGAAGGCTTCGGCGCCTCCTACATGATCGGTGCGAAGCTGAACTTCTAACTTTGGAGTGCGGCGGCTTGACGCCGCTTTTGACGGCGCGGCTAGACGCGCCGCCCCCACGGTAGGCCGGCCTCCCCTGAGGCCGGCCTACTTTTTTATCCGCCCCTCACTCCCTCACTCCCTTTCACCCACTCCCTCCTGCTTCCCTCCCTCACTCCCTTTTTCCGCCTAGCCGCCCCCATGTTCCGAGCCTTTCGCCACATAAACTTCCGCCGCTTCCTCGCCGCCCAGACTTTCGCCATGACCGGCCACTGGGTGCAGCAGATCGCGCTCGGCTGGCTCGTCTATCGCCTCACCGACTCCGCCTTCTACCTCGGCCTTGCCGGCACTTTCAGCCTCCTCCCCAGCCTCCTCCTCACACCCTTCGTCGGCGTGCTCGCCGACAAGTTCGACCGCCGCCGCATCCTCCTCGCCACCCAGAGCGCCGCCCTTCTCCACTCCGCCGCCCTCGCCGTCCTCGTCTTCTCCGGACACGCCTCCATCCCGCTCCTCCTCGGCTTCGCCCTCGTCCAAGGCATCATCCAGGGCTTCGACTGGACCAACCGCCAGAGCATGCTCGCCCAGCTCGTGGACGACCGCGCCGACCTGCCCAACGCCATCGCGCTCAACTCCACTTTTTTCAACATCTCCCGCATCCTCGGCCCCACCCTCGCCGGCCTCGTGCTCCTCTTCGCCGACGAGGCCGCCTGCTTCCTCCTCGCCGCCTCCGGCGAAGCGATCGCCCTGCTCTTCACCCGCCGCCTGCGCCTGGCCGCGCGCCCCGTCGTCGCCTCGCGCCCCGCCTTCCTCACCGAACTCCGCCAGGGCTTCACCTACGCCTGGCACGAGCCCGCCATCCGCCGCACCCTCGCGCGCACCGCCCTCTTCAGCGCCTGCGTCCTGCCCTACGTCACGCTGCTCCCTGTTTTCGCCACCCGCGTCTTCGGCGGCGGCCCCGAACTGCTCGGCCTGCTCAACGCCGCCCCCGCCGTCGGCGCCGTGCTCGGCGGCCTCCTGCTCGCCTCGCGCCAACACCACCACGACCTCGAACGCCGCATTTTCCTCGCCGGCCTGGCCGCGTCCGCCGCCGCCGCCGGCCTCGCCCTCTCGCCCGATCTCGCCGTCGCCCTGCCCATGCTCGTGCTCCTCGGCGGCGGACAAATCTCCCTTATGGCGTCGATGAACACCCGCCTGCAAACCGTGGTGCGCGACGATCTTCGCGGCCGCGTCATGAGCCTGTTCAACATGTCCTTCATGGCCGCGCTGCCCCTCGGCCAGCTCGTCTTCGGCGCCGCCGCCGACCGCTTCGGCGTCACCCGCGTCGTCCTAACCGGTGCCCTCGCCGCCGTCCTCGGCAACCTCTGGCTAAACCGCGCCCGCTCCTCTCGCCCCCTGGGAGCGCCGGCTTTCAGCCGGCATCCGGGCCCCTGACTCCCCCGTAGCGGAAGCGCGGAGCGCTTTCGTCCGTCCCGCGCTCTTCCCGCCCTTGCTCCCTTACTCCCCTTCCGTCCCTCCCGCCTACCTCTCCCCAAACCCGATCTCGTCCAACACAAACCCCTCCACCCGACGGTTTTCCCCCACCGCCGGATAATCGTGGATGTGCAGAGCCGGATTAAAATTCAGCTCCAGAATCGAATACGCCGCATCTTCCCGCGCGTCCGCCACGTCCGGAATGATCATGTCCAGCCCGCAAATGTTCGCCCCCGCCGCCGCCGTCGCCCGCTCCGCCAGCCGCCGGTAAACCGTCGGCATCGTATCCGTAAAATCAATACTGTCCCCGCCCGTGCTGATATTGGAGTTCTTGCGCAGATACACCGTCTCGCCCGCCTCCGGCACGCTCGCCGCCGTCAGCCCCTGCCCGGCCAGAAACGCCGTCTCCACCTCGCCCAAGCGAATCTTCTCCAGCGGCTTCCGATAACCTTCGCCACGCCTCGGGTCGCGGTTCTTCTCTGCCACCAGCGCCGCGATGTCGCTCGTCCCGTCGCCCGTCACGTTCGCCGGCACGCGATGCAACACCGCCCGCGTCGCCCCGCCAATCACGAGAAACCGAAACTCCCGCCCCTCTACGAATTCCTCCACCAGCACCGTGCCGTCCAGCGCGAAGGCCGCCGCCACTGCCGACCGGTAATCCGCCTCGCCCGCGTCCGCGTCGAGCAACGCCACACCCTCGCCGAAATTCGTCGCGTTCGGCTTCACCACGATGCGCCGCCCCGCGTGCCGTGCGAAGTCCGCCGCCGCCTCCGCCTCGTCGTCGTAGCGCTCCCCGCCCGGCACGCGCAGCCCCGCCGCCGCCAGCACGCGCTTTGTCACCGCCTTGTTCTCCATCAACAACGCGCTCACGTAGGTGTCGGCCGAGGTCCGCGTCGCCTGCTTCACATACTCCGTCCTCCCGTCGCGCCGCAACGCGACGAAGTTGTCCGCCGCGTCCAGCACCTCCACGTCCACCCCGCGCCGCAGCACCTCCGCGATCAAGGCCTGCGTGGACAATTCCAGGTTTGATGTATCCATAAAATCATTACTCCTCGCGCGCTTCCGCCCCCGCCTCCGCCGCGTGCCCGCGCGCCAGCGCCAAGCCCGCCGCCCGCGCTCCGCCCGGCGTCGCCGCCACCACCCGCCGCCAGCGGTCCAGCGGTCGATCCCGCCGCCCCGACCAGCGCTCCCGCGCCGCCGCCACCGCCGCGCCATACGCCGGCGGCAGTTGCTCCGCGATCTCCGCCATGAACTCCAACAGCGGCAAAATCTCCCGCTCCCCCGCCGCCCCCGGCGAGGGCCTGCACTCGCACCACACCCCGCCGCACAAGGTGGACCACCGCCAGCGCTCCGCCAGCTCCGCCCGCTCCTCCGCCTCGATGCGCTCCGCCGGACGAAACAGCCCCGCCAGCACCAGCACGTGAAAAAACCGCAGCGCCTCCAGCCCCACCCCGTTCGCCTCGAAGGGGTCCAGGTCAAACACCCGAAACTCCAAATACCCCACGCCCTCCCGCGCCAGCCGCCGCAGCGACGCCCCCGCCTCGTTCTTCTCGCCGCCCGCGCTCGACGCGACCGCCTTGGGCCGCACCGGACTATAAAACTCGCGCTCGTGCGCCAGCGTGCCGCCGCCCCGCACCGCCGTCCCCAGCCGCTCCACATATTCGCCGAGCGAGGCGAAATTCACCCCCAGCGCCTCCGCCGCCTCCGGGGCCAGCCCGTAGCCGAGCGGGCTCAGCCGCACGCTCGAAATCTGGTCCGCGCAACGCGCCGCATCGGCCTGGCTCGCCCCGCCCGCCGCCTCGCGCAAGTCCCGCCAAAACGCTTCGTCCTCCGGCGGGCTCATGCCCCACAGCGCGTTGAACACATGCTGATGCCGCAGAAAATTTCGCATCACCCCGAAATACACTTCGTCCCGCCACGCCCGCTCCGGCTCAGCCGCGCCACCCGTTTCTCCGGCCCCGCCCGCCCGCCGCCACGCGTCAAACAACTCCGCCCCGAACGAAAAGTTGTAATGCACCCCGCTGATCGCCTGCCGCGCCCGCCCATGCCGTTTCAACAACTCCGCCCGATACGCCCGCGCCCCCGCATACTCCGCCCGCCAGCCAAACTCCGCCGCGCGCAGCCGCTCCGGCTCGTCCCAACGCCCCGGCAAACTCAGCGGCCAAAACAACTCCGCGCCCAAGCGCGCCCGCAACCGCCGACGCGTCTCGCCCAGCTCCGTCCACGCCGCCTCCGGCGACGCGCACGGCCCCGTGATCAACTCCGCCTGCGCCTCCGCAAAATCCACCGTGATGCCCCGCTCCTCCGGCCCGAAGGGATGTGGCGTGCGCGCCGGCCGCCCCTCCGCGTCCACCCGCAACCCTTCGCGCTCCAGCCCCCAGTGCCCGCGCACCAACACCTCCCGCCCGCCCGCCGCGAGCAGGGCCCGCAGCCTCGCGCGCGACTCAGCCAACGGAAACGCCTTCGCCCGCGCCGCCACCGCGGCCTCACAGGTCTCGTTATCCGCGGAAAGAATATCGCCGACGCCGGACATGGTCATGCTCACGGATGCACCGGCCGCGTGCGCGGCGCGCCGAGATTCACCTCGTCGAAAATCTCCCCCTGATCGTTCACAGCCACGATGCGCGCCCGCCCCGAGGGTTGCAGCACCACGTGAAACAAATGCCGCGTCGGCTCCGCCTTCGCCAGATACCACGCGTCGGAAAGCGGCGGCACCGTGCGCGTGCGCACGCCCCAGGCCCCGTCGCCGAGATAGAGCAGCCCGTTCTCGTCGTCCCGCTTGTGCCCGCGCAGCCGATGCGTGCGCTTGTAGTTGTGATGGTCGTTTTCAAACACCGCCGTCACGCCCCAGCGCTCCAGGTGCGGCATCCAGTGCTCGCGGATCGCGATGGAGCGCGGATTGTCGATCGGCAGCGTGCCCGGTCGGGGAGCCTTCGCCGTGCCGTAGGCCGGGAAGTGGTAGCACGCGAAAAGAAAGGTCTTGTCCGTCCGCGCCGCCAGGGTCTCCCCCAACCACGCCGCCTGCGCGCCCTCGATCGCCTCGGTGTGCTCCGAATCCAGATTCACCAGCGAGAGATACGACCCGAAGTCCAACACGTGCCGCGCCTTCCCGCCGGGAAATTCGAACAACGTGTTGAACTGCGACGCCTCCACCTCCGGCCGCCCGCGATACCCGCGCGCCACCTCGTGGTTACCGATCACCGCCACCATCGGGATCAACCGTCCGTCGCGCCCGCGCGCATGGATCATCCACGACTGGAAAAAATCCACCTGCCGCGTCGCATCCACATTATTGCCGTAGGCCAGGTCCCCGCCCAGCAGCGCGAAATCCGGATCGAGCCGCCCCGCCTGCTTGTTCATCGCGTCCACCATCTCGCGCGTGTGCATCATGTCGCCGCCGGTCACGAAACTCACCGCGCGCCGCAACTCCCGCGGCATGGTGCGAAACGTATGCACGCCCCGCGGCCCCTCCGGAGCCTGCGCCCCGATGGCCATCTCATAAACCGTGTCCGGCTCCAGCCCGCTCAGCCGCACGCGCCGCACCCACAGACCCGACGGCTCCAGCGGCTTGCTCGCCCCCTCCGCCCGGCTCCACTCCTCCGCGCCGCGCCGATACCACACCGCCTCCGGAGCCTTCGCATACAGGCTCAACCAATTCACCGTCATCGTCGTCGCCGGATCGTCGCTCCACGTCAGATACACGCCGCTCACCTCGGCCTGCGCCCGCCCCCAGACCGGGGACAAGGCGCAC
Source organism: uncultured candidatus Brocadiaceae bacterium (assembly GCA_964415495.1). GTDB lineage: Bacteria > Planctomycetota > UBA11346 > UBA11346 > UBA11346 > CAYQAQ01. The sequence continues at coordinate 13,379 of CAYQAQ010000023.1, forward strand.
AGCACCACCATTAATCGAAACCAAAGTCGGATGTTTTTCATGGATGTAATTAGATAAGAGAAACGAAACACCACCTTGGCGGACGTCGGTTAAGACCGGATAAAGATACGCGCGACACGGCGTTTTTCCCTTCCTTCTCTTCGCACCACCCACACGCCTTTTCCATAACGTAACACGAAACGCGCACGTTTCGAGCTACACTCGCTTCCATGCCTCGCCCGCTCCTCCGCCTCTTCGGCATCCTCCTCCTTTTCCTCCCGCCCTTCGTCCGCGCCCACGACTTCGTCCCCGAGCCCGACACCCTTGTCCAACGCGTCGCCTTCGGCTCCTGCTCCTCCCCCTTCGACGAGACCCCCGTCTGGCAATCTGTCGCCGCCACCTCCCCCGATGTCTGGATCTGGCTCGGCGACACCATCTACGCCGACTCGCCCCGTCCCGTCGCCGCCACCGCCGAGGCCCGCGCCCGCATCGTCCTCGACCGCATGCCCGTCCACTACGCCGCCCTCAACGCCCTCCCCGCCTACGCCGAACTCGCCAAACGCGCCCGCGTCCTCGGCACCTGGGACGACCACGACTACGGCCAAAACGACGGCGACGCCAACTTCGTCGGCCGCGAAGAAGCCCAGCGCCACTTCCTCGATTTCTACAACGAGCCCGCCAACTCCCCCCGCCGCGCCCGCCCCGGCATCTACTCCTCCCACCGCTTCGGCCCGCCCGGCCGCGTCGTGCAAATTATCAACCTCGACACCCGCTATTTCCGCTCCCCTCTGCCCCGCGCCAACATCCCCCGCACCGACTGGGTCGAGGGCCGCCCCGGCAACTACGAACCCGTCAACGATCCCGCCACCACCCTCCTCGGCGAAGACCAATGGCGCTGGCTCGAAGCCTGCCTCCGCCAACCCGCCGACCTCCGGCTCCTCGTCAGCTCCATCCAGGTAGTCGCCGACGACCACCGCTTCGAAAAATGGGGCAACTTCCCCCACGAACGCCGCCGCCTCTTCCAACTCATCCGCGACACCCGCGCCCACGGCGTGCTCATCCTCTCCGGCGACCGCCACGCCGGCGAACTCAGCCGCCTCGACCCCGCCCGCGAACCCGACGGCCACGAAATCGACCCCGGCTACCCGCTCTACGATCTCACCAGCTCCGCCCTCACCAAATCCGCCCCCACCACCCTCGAAGGCATGCAGGCTCGCCCTCCCGCCCGCCGCGTCACCTTCTGGCAGGAGATCAATCGCCACCGCATCGGCGGCCGCCTTCCCTACAACCATTTCGGCCTGCTCGAAATCTTCTGGGACGCCCCCGACGGCCCGACACTCACCCTCACCCTCCGCCTCGACAACGGCACCGAAGTCCTCCGCCACCACATTCCCCTCGCCACCCTTCAACCCGCCCGCTAACCAGCCTGCTAACCCGCACAGCACCCACCTCGCCATGTCCCTCTCCCGCCGCTCCTTTCTCTCCACCGCCGCCCTCGGCGCCCTCGCCGCCGGCCTGCCCCTTCGCGGCGCACCCGCCGGCCGCCCCGCCGCCTCCGCCTCCCGCGAACCCGGTCGCGCCCGCAACCTCATCCTCCTCGTCTCCGACGGCATGAGCGCCGGCACCCTCGCCATGGCCGAGCAATTCCGCCGCCGCCGCGACGGTCGCGGCACCACCTGGATCGACCTCTACCGCGACGCCGGCGTGCGTAGGGGATTCATGGATACGGCCTCCGCCTCCTCCCTCGTCACCGACTCCGCCGCTGCCTCCTCCGCCTGGGGCGGCGGACTGCGCGTCAACAACGGCGCGCTCAACATCGGCCCCGCCGGTGAAAAACCCGCGCCCCTCTTCGCCCTCGCCCGCGCCGAAGGCCGCGCCGCCGGCCTCGTATCCACCGCCAGCATCACCCACGCCACCCCCGCCGGCTTCGCCATCAACACCCCCAAACGCGGCGAAGAGGCCCTCATCGCCGACCTCTACCTCAAGTCCGGCATCGACCTCTTCCTCGGCGGCGGCAACCGCCACTTCGACCCCAACCTCCGCCCCGACAAACACGACGCCTACGCCGCCTTCCGCGCCGCCGGCTACCACGTCGCCCGCGACCGCGCCGCCCTCGCCGCCGCGCCCGCCGGCCGCCTCCTCGGCGTCTTTGCCGACGGCCACATGCCCTACGCCCTCGACCACGCCACCAGCACCCGCCTGACGAATGTGTTTCCCACCCTCGCCGAAATGACCGAGACCGCCCTCGCCCGCCTCCCCGCCGCCGGCGGCGAACGCGGCTTTGTTCTTCAAATCGAGGGCGCCCGCATCGACCACGCCGCGCACAACAACGACTTCGCCGGCCTCGTGCACGACCAGCTCGCCCTCGACGACGCCCTCGCCGCCGTCCTCCGCTTCACCGCCGACCGCGACGACACCCTCGTCATCGTCACCACCGACCACGGCAACGCCAACCCCGGCCTCAACGGCCACGGCGCCGGCTACGGCGAAACCGACCGCCTCTTCGCCAACACCTTCACCGCCCGCCAGACCAACAACTGGATCATTCACGGCCTCACTCCCGAATCCACCGCCGACGCCATCCGCGAACGCGTTCAACACGCCGCCGGCGTCGCGCTCACTGCCGACGAGGCCGACCTCCTCGGCCGCGCCCTGCGCAAAGACTACACCGACGCCTACCGCG
>CAYQAQ010000024.1:0-12940 GCA_964415495.1 uncultured candidatus Brocadiaceae bacterium
CGTCCGTGCTTTAGAGGGCGCCTTCCAAGAACGCCAGCCGCGCCGCGGTCCGCCACCGTGGGTTGGCACCGGCAGGCCACCGGCGTGGGCAGGCCAAATCAACAGCGTGGCAGGTCAACGTGCGCAGCTGGTGGCGGAACAAGAAGCCCTCGATCGCCTCGCCGCCGACCTCGAACGCGCGCGGCAAGCGCTTGCGCCACCGGTTCGTGCCAACGCCTGGCATTTCAGCTTTTCCTGCACCATCGGAGATGCCCCATGACTTGGCGATGCGTCGTTCTCGCTCTCGCGGCGGGCAGCATCCTGGCTGCAGAACCGACCGTCTCACCCGAACCTGCGGTCGGTCTGAGTGGTGCCGGTGCCGCGAATACCCGACCGCTGCGCTTAGGGCTTGCCGTTGCCGAGGAAGCGGGACTCGATGGCAGCGTCGTCGTGGTGCGGACCGTCGAGGCCGCCAGCACGGCCGCTGCGCTCGGCGTACAAGTCGACGATCGGCTGCTCACGCTCGCTGGCCAACCCGTGACCAGTTTGGCCAGCTTGGCAGAAATTACCCGCACCCTGCAGGTCGGCGCTGCGATCAGCGCCACCGTCGAGCGTGCCGGTGAACAGCTGACCCTGAACACCACCGCGATTGAAACGCCGCGTCCGGCTCAGTTAGCGCAACGCACGCGCGATCTCGATGCCGCCGTGACGGCGCTCGCGGCCGATGCCGCCTCGTCACGCGACCTGCGCCTGGAGGAAATCCTGGTCTTGCTCAAGCAGGTGCAGGAAGAATTGCCGAAAGCGGCAGCCGCGTTTAAGACGCAGTATCCCGAGGGCCGCTTCCATATCGCGATTACCATCGACATCCGCAGTGATGCGAAGGCGGTTGATCCTCAGCCGGTGGAATAATTGGGGGCACGTTACGCAGGAATCGTCGATCGTCGTTCGCCTGTCGTCGTTCGTCCCGCTGCGCTCGTCTGATCGCTTTAAGCTCCCGCATTCGTCGCGCTTGAATGCACCGGGATACCTCTCCCGTCTGACGAGCTCTTCGGCCAGCCTATCGATCCGCCGCGCTCACGACTTTTGTGCCAACACCCGCCACACCTGCACTCCCCACGGTGGCAGACGGTGCGGAATGCCTTCCCGCGCCAAACTTTCAGCACTGCGCGTCAGCGGTTTGCAGCCGTTGCTGCGATCATGGAATTGCTGGTCGTGGTGGCCCAAGGGGCCGGGATCGATGGTGCCTTCGCCGTCGTGCGGCGAACAATTCATCACCAACAACAAGCTATGATGCAGCGGCAATTGCCACAGCACGGCGATCAGCGGACTGTCGCCGCGATTCTCGAGCAGATACCAGCGGCCGTCTTTGCGTGCCGGTTCCGACAATAAATGGATGAGTTCCTGATAGGCCTCGCGATGCGGTGGCGAACCGGGTTCGCGCGGGCGCCGACTGGAGTGCAGCGAATTGTGGATGACGCGGCCGTCTTCCTGGCCGTCATGGCACAGCAGCATACCCGGCACCATGCCGGTGAGCAGCAGGGCCGCGCGATGATGCGCGGGGTCGGGGAAAGCGGCGGCGGCGCGGGCTTCCTCATGATTTTCCAGGAAGCGCACACAGTGGCTTTGATAATCGGCCGCCGCCCGCAGATGGGCGCGCACCGACAAGACTTCGCCATCGCGCAGCCGGTCGTAGAGCATTTTGTCGTAGGTGAAATCAAAGCCTTGCTGCTGTAATTCCCACTCGCGATTCCAATACACCTCGGCCATGAACAGGGTGCCGGGGTGCTCGGCGCGCACGCGATCCAGACAGCGCCGCCAGAAGGGCTCCATGGGCCGCTTCCAGGTATTCTGGAACACGTCCGGGAGCAGCAGCATCGCCACATCGCAGCGCAGACCATCACAACGGGCGGCGACGGCGCTCGCTTCGTGGATCACCGCGTCTTGGACCACCGGGTTGCTGTAGTCGAGCTGCACCGTGGACCGCCACGGCGGGAAGAAGGGATCGCGGCCATGGGTGAGGACCCGTTCGTCACGCCGGACATAGGCGAAGGGATCGGACCACAATAGATCCGCGGTGCCGGGAATGAACCAATCGGGATGCGCATCGACCCACGGATGGTCGAGACCGACGTGGTTGGGCACGAAGTCGAGCATCAGCGACAAGCCGCTGGCGCGAGCACGCCCGCGCAGACGGGCCAACGCTACTTCACCGCCGAAGCTGGGCTCGACAGTGTATCCAGCCGGTGAGAAGACCGAGCCGGTAATGTCGTTCGGCGAGAAGTTATCGAGAACTTGCCCGAGATAATGCTGTAAGTGTTCATCCCGCAGCGACACCGCGCGCGCCAGCGGCCCGGTCGGCCATAGGCCCAGTAAATACAGCCAGGTGAAGCCATCTTCGACCAAGCGATCCAAGCGGGCACTGTCGAGGTCATCAAGGGTCGCCGGGCGCCCCAAATCGCGACTGCGTTCGCTCCGCCAGGTGCGGATATTTAACTCATAGACGGCGTGCATGTGTTTGCGTGCAAGGGTATACAATCCTTTGACAGCTCCAAGGACCTCTCCTGCGCGTCGTGGCGAGAACGCCATGCAAAGGGCACCGCCACAAACACGCAGGCCGTCGGGAGCGAATCCCGACGGCCTGGAGAGGTACGACCGAGCGGCCCCGGCGGGCCGAACCCGTGGTTCAGCCCTTGATGTCCGGCTTGCGCATGGTGACGCCGAAGGCGCCGAGGGCGGTGGCCAGTTCCTGGACCACGCTCTGACCCGAGTTGGCGACCTTGTAGAGGTCGAGGTCGGTGTACTGCACCAGATCGCCGATGCGGGTGACGCCGAGGCTGTCGAGCACGGCGGCGGCCTTGGGCGCCAGTTCGAGCTTTTCGATCGACTCGCCAAGGACCTTCTGGTCGGCCTTAGAGATCAGGCGATCATCGCCTTCGCGATTCATGCCCAGGCGCAGACCGCGCAGAGCGAGCATCTCTTTGACTTCCTTGAGCGAGGTCTCGCCGAAGTTCTTGTACGAGAGCATTTCGGCTTCGGTGATGCTGAGCAGATCGCCGAGGGTGAAGATATTCATCTTCGCCAAGCAGTTGCGCGAGCGCACCGACAACTCGAAGTCGTTGACGCTGGTGCGCATGATCTTTTCCATCTTCTCGCGCTCACGCTCTTCGAACTCGTCGTAGTGCATGGTGCGCGAGGCCTTGCTGTCACGCAGCAGCATCTGCGCACGGCGGTTGCGCGGGTTGTAGGCCAGCACCTGACGGAAGCAGTCGACGGCAGCGTTCGATTCACCACGTTCATCGTAGAGAATGCCGAGATTCATCGCGCCCGGGATGTAGTGGGGCGTGACGTCGGCGCAGATCAGAAAGGCTTCGATGGCCATGTCGTCGTCGCCGATGCGATCGAGCAGCACGCCGAGCTTGAACGCGGCTTCGACGTGACCGGGGTCGGCCTCGAGCGCGGCTTCGTAGCTCTTGATCGCAACTTCGGTGCCGCTGGACAACTCGTGCAGACGGCCTTGGAGAAATTCGCTGTCAGCGCCTTCACCGACGTCGCTCAACGCTTTTTCAGCCGCCGTCGCATCGCCCGCGTCGAGGTACGCACGCGCCAACTCCACGCTGGCACCGGCGACTCCATTGGCCGCTTTGTACGCCTTGACGGCTTCTTCGAAGTCGCCGAGCTCGGCATAGATCAAGCCGAGCACGGCCTGCTGATAGGGTTCCTTGACGTCGCCGAGCAGTTCTTCGGCATCGGCGAAAAAGCCGAGCGCGAAGGCGAGGATGGCCCCACGCACTTTGGCGTCTTCTTTCAAGCCGCCGTCCTGATGCAGAGCGAGCAGCTTGCGTCGCTCATCGATGTCTTGTTCGGCCACCCGACGCAGAATCCGGATCTGAGCGAGGCTGGGCCGCTCGGAACCGATAAGGACACTGGCGCTCTTGGGGACTTGGACCGTGGGCATGCTGACTCCGGAAAGGGGGCGCGGAGGATAGGGCGGTTTAGAGTCGGGTCAATTGATCCAGTGCGGCAAGGGTCCGGCGTCCGGCGTCCGGCGTCCGGCGTCTCGTAGGCAGGACGTTTCGGACGATAAGGAACATGACCGCGCTGAATATCCCCTCTCAAACCGGCACTACCCCACGCAAACTAGACGCCGGACGCCGGACGCCGGACGCCGGGCGATTACATTAAAGCCGCGCCAGCGCGCCAAGCAGCTCATCCGCCTCCGCCATCGTCAGAATCAAAGGCGGCGCCAGCCGGAGGGTATTGCCGCCCGATGGCCCCACGATCAGGCCCTGGGCGCGCGCGGCGGTGACGAGCTGCGCAACCGGTCGATCATCGGGTAATGGTACGCCCAGCAGCAAGCCTTGGCCGCGAATGGCGCAACCGGGGAAGATCTTGGCTAAGCCCGCTTGGAGGTGGGCACCGACGGCGCTGACGTGGGCGAGGAACCCGGGGGCGGTTATCGTGCGCAGCACGGCTAAGCCGGCGGCGCAGGCGAGATGATTACCGCCAAAGGTCGTGCCGTGCAGGCCGGGCTTGAACAGCGCCGCGATGTCGGCGCGGGCGATGATGGCCCCGATCGGTACCCCGCCGCCCAAGCCCTTGGCGGTGCAAATGATGTCCGGGCGCACGTTCTCGTGCTGCCAGGCCCACATGCGGCCGGTGCGACCGATGCCGGTCTGGACCTCGTCGGCGACCAGCAGCGCGCCGTGGCGATCACAGAGCGTGCGCAGTTCCGCCAGAAAGCCCGGTGGCGACACATGTACGCCGCCTTCGCCTTGGATCGGCTCGATCCAGACGCCGGCAATGTCATCGCCGAAAGCCGCGCGCAGGGCAGGCATGTCGCCCAAGGGCAGGAACTCGGCCGACGGCAACGGCGCGAATGGTTCGCGGTAGGCCGGATTGGCGGTCAGCGACAAGGCCCCCAGCGTGCGCCCGTGAAAACCGCCGTGGAAAGCGAGCATGCGCGTCTTGCGGCCGCCATGGGCGACATTGCCCCACAAGCGGCACAGTTTGTAGGCGGCTTCGTTGGCCTCCGCGCCACTGTTGCCGAACAGCACCTGGCCATCGGGGAAGGTGTGGGCGACCAGCATATCCGCGAGCGCTTGCTGCTCGGGAATATGGTAGTGATTGGAGGTATGCACCACGGTCGACAGCTGCTGCGTGATCGCCGCGACCAGGGCCGGATGGGCATGGCCGAGCGCACTGACCGCGACGCCGGCGAAGGCATCGAGATAGCGACGGCCCTGATCATCCCACAGATAGACGCCCGCACCGCGCACGAAGCGGATGTCCTGGCGGCCGTAATTCTGGATCAGGCTGGGCGGGGCGCTGACGTGGGTGGTGGGCTGGGTGCTGGCCATGGTGCGGATGTGAGCGGCAATCCCCAGCCTGTCCAGACCGGCCTGACGGCAGGGGCCACGTGCCGCCCGTGGCCACCGCTTGGGAGTGGTGGCCGCCGGCCTTAGGGCGCATAGCCTGTCGGCGTGCCTGCCGAAGACCCGACCCAATCCACTGCCGTTCTGCCGGCGGCAACCGCTCCCTCTGCGCCGGTGTCCGGTGCTCCGTCCGCTTCCCTGCCCCCGCACTGGGCGTGGTGGTTCGGCGTGCCGCTGGTCATTGCCGTGGTCACCGATCTGGCGACCAAAGCCGCGATTTTCCGTGATGGCCGCCAAGAGGGCGATGAGCTGGCGTGGTGGTGCGAGCTGGCGTGGAATCGCGGCATGGCCTGGGGCATCGGCAATAGCATGCCGAATATGGTGTTGATGTTGACCCTGATCCTGATCCCGGTGCTGACCGTGCTGTGGTGGCGCCTCTATCGCCGCGAAGGGCGCGCGACTAACTTCGCGTTTGGGCTGATCTTAGGCGGTGCCCTTGGAAATGCCTATGATCGGGTCATGACGGGCCTCGCCACCGACCCGTCGGGGTTCCAAGGAGTCCGTGACTTCATCCGGATCGATCTCAGGATGGTGGGTATTGCATATACGTGGCCCAATTTCAATGTGGCTGACGCCGCTATCTCCATCGGCTTCGTGTTATTGCTCCTTCTGCCTTGGATCACTCGACCACGCGCATCCGCGCCGCCTGACCTGACCTGAGCCTTCCAGAGAGCCTTACGGACCAGCTATGCGCGTTGACGCCGCCACTCGTGAAATCACCTGCAAGATCGTTTACTACGGTCCAGGCATGTCGGGGAAGACCACCAACTTGCAGCGGCTGCACGATCGCGCGCCGTCGCAATCGGTGGGCGAGTTGGTGTCGCTCGACACGCATTCCGAACGCACGCTGCACTTCGACCTGTTGCCGATGGATGTCGGGCAGATCGATGGCCACGCGGTGCGCTTCGAGTTCTACACCGTTCCCGGTCAGAGTTATTACTCGTCGACGCGACGCTTGGTGCTCGAAGGGGCCGACGCCATCGTCTTCGTTGCCGACAGCCGGCGTGAAGCGCTCGATGAGAACATCGACTCGATGAACGATCTGTTCGACAACTGGCGGCATCTGGCACTGCCGGAAGACCTGCCGGTGGTGCTGCAGTACAACAAACAAGATCTGGCCTCGGCGCTCAAGCCCGAGCAGCTGGACCCCCTGCTGAATTCGCGGCGTTGGCACAGCCATAATGCGATTGCCCTCAACGGCGTCGGCGTCATCGAGACCATGAAGACCATCGCCGGCATGGTGATGGAACGCGTGCGTGAACGCCTCGGAGCGAGCCCCTCGGGGTCGAAGCCGGCGCTCAATGAAAGCGACTCACGTGCGCCGCGCACGTGGCTGATCTCGTGTCATCGCTGCCAGAGCATGCTGGAGATCACAGGGGCCAAGAAAGGCGACCTGTTCACCTGCGGCTCGTGCGGCGCGCCGTTGGAGATCACCGATTTGGATCGCGGCCTGACCCGATCGCCACCAGCCCAGGTCCCGATTCCGATTCCGTCCTCGCCGCAGCATGGCGGCAAAAGCACCTATGTGCCGACGCCGATGCGCGCCGAAGAAAGCGGCGGCTACAGCCTGCAGCCGATGACCGCCACCAGCGATGCCCTCGGTCACGGATCGTCAGACGCGCATAGCACGGCGGATCTCGGTTCGGGTTTTGAGCTGGCTGGTTTCGAATCGATGGCGCTGCTCGAAGAGACCGTACAGGGCCGCCGCTTCCGCGTGCGGGAAACCAGCACCGGTACGCGCTTTCGCGCCACCGTGCTCAATGCCGCGCTGATGCGCCAACCCGGTTACGCGGGCCAAGTCGATCCCTATGTGCGCATGGCCGCCAAGGTGCGGCACGGGAATATTCTCGCTCTGCATAGCATGCATCAGGGCCGCGAAACGCCGATCCTCCTCAGCAATGATGCTACGGATCATGAATCACTCGGCCATGTGCTCGCGCGTCGTCGCGTGCTGGCACCGCCGCATGCCATTCTGGTCGCCAAGCAAATTGCCCTCGCCTGCGAAGAGGCCGCGCGGCAAGGCGTCGTCCACGGGTGGCTGCGTCCCGACGTGGTGCTGCTCAATGCCGAGAGCCAAGTCCTGGTCGATGAGTTTGCGATCCCCAAGCACCACTTCTATTTGACCCGCGAATTGTCTGGGGCCAGTGCCGCGACCGAATATTACCTCGCACCCGAACACATGAAGGAAGACGCGCGCTCGGACGTGCGCTCGGACATGTTCATGCTCGGTGCGCTGCTCTTCCGCATGCTCACCGGCGAAGGCTTGGTCACCGGTTACACCTGCCACGAGGCACTGCACAAGGTCTCGGCCCAGGGCTGCCGCACGGCACGCTCGGCCCAGCCCAATCTCAGCCGTGATCTCGATACTTTCATCAGCCGTCTGGTGGCGATCAGTCGCGATGACCGTTTTGAGACCTGGAAGGAGGTCATCGATCTGCTCGAGCGCTTCGGCGGCGGTGCCAAGGTGCAGACCTTCCGCCTGACCCAGACCCACCGCAACCATGGCGGCACCGGTACCATTCGCCGCGGCGCTCCGCCGCAGGCGCCCGGCACCGGGCCACATCCCCGCCCAGCACCCGCGCGAGCACAAACGGGCGGCTACGCGCGCACCACTGGTACGCCTCCTTCGGGTGATAAATTCCCCGCTACGCGCGGCACGGCCAACTATCACCGTCAACGCAAGAGCGGCAATGGTGGCCTGTTCGTCGTGCTGATCCTGCTGCTCCTGGTCGCTGCCGGCGTGATTGTCTACATGGTCGGCAATCCGCGGCGCGTGCCGACACCGGCGTCTCCGCCGTCGGTGGCACAACCTCAACCCACGCCTCCGCCAGCAGCAACCACCAAGCCCACGCCAGCACCATCCGCAGCGCCGACCACGCCGGTTGCTCAAGACCCACCACCACGCCTACCCGGCTTCATGGGCGGCGGTCCAGCGAGTGGCGGCCAGGCTCAGCCTGACCCTGCCACCGCAACGCCGGCCGCCATTCCCGAATTGCGCCCGCCTGCCACCATCGGGGACGATGAATTTGCCCGCATCCGCGTGCGGATCACGGATGCTCTGCGCGAAGAGCGCTTCCGCACGGCGCTGGATCTCTGCGAAGGCTTGCCCGCGGAAACGCGGCAAGCGCTCAGTGCTGACATTTTCGCCCGCCATCAAGCGCGGCGAGCGGACGTGACGGCTGAGGTCCGCCGCGATCCCGCCAAGGCCCAGGATCTGCTGAGCGAAGCGTTGCGCCGCTGGAATATGCCGGGCGACGCCGAATGGGCGCAGGAAACACTCCAATCGCTGCCGCAGACGCCGCCACCAACCGATCCGGCTGCTCCCAGCACCAGCGATCGTCCAGCCAGCCTGGCTCCGGATGCGGCCCAGGTCGCTTGGCAGGTGAACCATCAGCTAGTGGCCAATCAGCCCACGTTGGCCGAACAGGCGCTGCGCAGCTTGGATGCCGCCAGCCCTGATGCGGTGGCGCTACAACGCCGAATCGATCTGTGGCGCAATCGCGTCGACATCCTCGCCCCTGCTCTGGCCGAAAAACGCCGCGTGTTACGCCTGACCAATCCCCAGGACGGGCAAGGATGGGATGTCATCGGCATCGAACCCGGTGGGCTGCAGATCAGCTCACCGACTGGTTCGACGACGCGCATGCATTGGAACATCGTCCCGATCCGTGAATTCGCACGCATTGCGATGGAGGTCTCCGCCGCACGTAAAGAACCGGATCCACGCGAATCCGCCCTCGCGGTGATGCTGTTGACCGCGGCCAACGACACCGCCTTGGCCCAGGTGCATTGGAATCGCTGCCGCAGTGCGCTGGAAGACCAGCTGGCCACCGATTTGGAGCGCTCCATCGGTTTGCAGCGCGCCTATGCCACCCGCGACCAAATCGCCAAAGCTGACGAAGCCCTCGCCAGCGGTGATGTCAAAGCCGCGAGCGAAGCGGTCGAAACACTGCGCCGGACTCGCAATGATGCCTTGGTCGCAGCGGAATTACCGCGCCTGGACGAAGCCCTGGCGGCATTGCAGGGCGGCCGTCCGAGTGCCACGGCCACGGTACCGCTGCGCGACCGCCTGACCTTCGATGATGAATCCGATCTCGCGTCACTGCCCCAGCGCCAAGGCGCCTGGACGGTCGACGGTGGAAGCCTGCGCAGCGGCGATACCAGCGGCTCGCTGACACGACGCGATCTCGCCAACGCCAAATCGACCACCATCCTTTTTCAAAGCCTCGCCAATCGCGGCGCCCTGGTCATCAATGTGCGTGATGTGCGCATCCTGATTGACCTACAGGCACAGAAGCTGCGCGCCACCACGCGCGATACGGAACTCAGGCCAGTCGATGTCCAGATCATTCCGCGCACGGTGCAGAATCTGTACGTTGAATTCCGCCAGGGCGGCAACGTCCTGGTCGAACTCAACAACGGCGTGATTACCCTCGACCTCAAGATTCAGAAAGCCGGCGATCAGCTGAGCATCGCCTACGACACCGGTGCCTCGGTCGCCATCGACGAGATCCTCATCACCCGCGAAGAGAACCTGGACCCTGCCGCCGAAGCCGAACGGATCACCGCTGTCCGCGCGATTGGCTTCGAACCGCTGGGCCGCGCCACCCTGGTGCCGCCCGCCATCCACCTGCCAGCCGGCGCGACCAAGAGCGGCATCGCCTTCGTCCGCCGCGAAGGGGTGGCCTCGATCACCATCACGGCCACCGGCAGCGGCAAACTCGACGTTCGTTTCGGACGCATGAACGAAGGCGGCGGCCAAGTGGTCTCCCTCGACCTCGGTGCAACGCCCACCGACGCCGTGACCTATACCATCAGCGTCGGCGGCAATCGCGCCTGGGTCCGGCGCGGCGGTCCCGATGGCGAAGAGTTCATCAGTGACACCCTGCGCGGCGACCCGCCGCATGTGATGATCATCGCCCAGAACGAGGCGATTCTTACCACCACGCCGCGCCTCAACCGCCAATAACATTGATTTTTCGCGAGTCCGAGGGCGAAGCCTCACGCTGGTGGGATTTTCGGCTGCACTCATTCAACCATGTTGAATGATCAGCAATCAGAGTGGATAAGACCTCAGTCCCCTCGTCCTCTCCCCACCGCATCGCGGCGCGCATCCGCGCCCTGCGTCAACGACAGGGGCTGACCTTGCAGCAGGCTGCCGATCGCTGCCCGGACGCACGCGCTACTAGGTCGGCGATCGCCAAGTCCGTCTGGTCGCTGGCGACACCGTGGTGATCCCGACCGGCGTGGCCCATGCCGGCCACTATGACGGCGAGATCGACGCCGATATGATCGTCAGCTACGACCGCGCCGCGCGCGATTTCATCGGCATCACCTAAGGACCACTCACCATGATCGAATGCGGACGTTTCTGTGGACGAGATGGCCGCCAAGAAGTCCTACCGCGCGACCATGAAGATATGATCAGCGGCAGCATCGCCGCCGTCGATGCGCTGGTCGCGGGCGGACCGATGCCGGTGACGGTCGACTCGGCCATCCACTCGCCACCGGCTTGGCCATCGATGAAGCTTGCGCTACCGGCACGGCCGTGGTTCCGGTCGCCGCCTTATCGCGCTGAACGACCGGCCGAGAGACCCGGCGATGGTCGGGATGGACAAGCGCGGGAAATCGCCATCGTGGGGGTGTCCAACCCTGACCCTGGGATGTCCGCCTGGCGGAGGTCCCGCCCTATTTGATGGAAGCGCATGATCGACCCCGCGACGGCCAAGACTTACGTCATCGACACCAACGTCCTCCTCCACAATCCCAACGCCATCTTCGTCTTCGCTGAAAATCATCTCGTCATTCCGATGACGGTGCTGGAAGAGCTCGACCGCTTCAAAGGCGCCACCAACGAACTCGGGGCTAATTCGCGCGAAGTCGCCCGCGGTCTCGACCGACTGCGCGCCAAAGGCAGTTTGCGCGAAGGCGTGCCGACGACCCAGGGCGGGTTGATCCAGGTGGTGCTGCGTTACGACGATCTCGTCGGCATGCTGCCGGGCATTGCGGACAACCGCATTCTCGGCTGCGCGCACTTGCTCAAGCGCGAGGGCCGCAACGTTATCTTCGTGTCGAAGGACATCAACGCCCGCATCAAGGCTGATGCCCTCGGCATTCCGAGCGAAGACTTCCGCAATCAAAAGGTCAACTTCGACGAGCTCTACACCGGCTGGACCGCCCTCGACGTCCCCGGTCCCTTGGTCGACACCGCGTTCGCCGAGAACGCCGTGCCGCTGACTGATGTCACCACCCTGGCCGCCTACGAAGAGATGGAGCTGGCCGCCAATCAGTTCGTCTTGCTGCGCGATGAGGTCAACGAGAAGCGTGCCGCCCTGTGCGTCTTCGATCACGCCGGACAGAATCTGCGCCGCTTGGGCGAAGATCCGGTGCGTCGCTATGGCGTGGGTCCGCGTTCGCTCGAACAGCGCATGGCGTTCGAGCTCCTGCTCAATGACAACATCCGCTTGGTCACCCTGGTCGGCCGCGCTGGCACCGGTAAGACGCTGCTCGCGCTCGCCACCGGTTTGTCGAAAGTCCTCGGCGAAGAACGCTACACCAAGCTGCTGGTCAGCCGCCCGATCATGCCCCTGGGCCAGGACATCGGCTATCTACCCGGCACTAAGGACGACAAGCTCAGCCACTGGATGGGGCCGATCTTCGACAACCTGCACTTCCTGCTCGGTGCCGAAGAGCGCGATCCGGACGATATCATCCGCCGCCTGATCACTGATGAACGCGTGACCATGGAAGCGTTGACCTACATCCGTGGCCGCTCGATCACCAAGCAGTACATGATCGTCGACGAAGCGCAGAATCTGACGCCGCATGAAATCAAAACGGTCATCTCGCGTGCGGGAACCGATACGAAGGTGGTGCTCACCGGCGATCCGCAGCAGATCGACAATCCGTATCTCGATGCCAACTCCAACGGTTTGACCTACGTCGTCGAACGCATGCGCGGCCAACCCCTGGCCGGTCACATGACCTTGACCAAGAGCGAACGCAGCGAACTCGCCGGTCTGGCCGCCACGGCGCTGTAAGGCCATGCGGCCGCTGGTCTGGGCCCTGGCCGCCATCATCGGCGTGATCGCCCTGGGCTTGACGGCAGTGGCGTTGCAGCGGAGTGCACCCCGCCCGCCTGAACGCTTGGCGGCACCGCGCGTGGCAACCCAAGCCATGCCCGCGGATGTCGCACCCCGAACGGCACCGCAACAGGCACCCGTACCGTTGCGACACCACCCCGCGCAGCCAGACCGCCAACGGCCAGGCGGAGCGATCCCGGTCGCGGCAGCCGAGTCGGCCGTGTACGATGTGCACTGGGACGATGGGCACGGCCGCAGCTGGCGTACGCGCATCATCATCCACGCGGACGGCGACGGCCTGCGGCGCCGCACCGACATTGCCACGCGCGAGGCGCATGCCGATAGCGATCAGGTGGTCTATCGGGGCACCGCATTCCTGGATCGCGACGGCCACCTGCACATTGATGCCCGGGGTGCCGTCGTGGCGGGTCTCTATGCCGCCGACTG